>QHVP01000648.1 GCA_003222295.1 Acidobacteriota bacterium
CATGGGCGAGGTCTACCGCGCGGACGACCTCAAGCTCGGCCAGGCCGTGGCCCTGAAGTTCGTCCGGGGCGCGCTGTCTCCCGAAGTCCTCAAGCGCCTCTACAGCGAGGTCGCTCTCGGCCGCCAGGTGTCCCATCCGAGCGTGTGCCGCCTCTACGACGTCGTGGAGGTCGAGCACGAGACCTTCCTGGCCATGGAGTACGTCGACGGCGAGGACCTGCAGTCGCTGCTGGCGCGGATCGGACGGCTGCCCCCGGACAAGGCCCTCGAGATCGCACGCGACCTCTGCTCGGGGCTGGCCGCGGTCCATGAGAAGGGCATCATCCATCGCGACCTCAAGCCGGCCAACGTGATGATCGACGGCCGCGGCCGGGCGCGCATCACCGATTTCGGCCTGGCCGTGGTGCCGCAGGCGTCCGGTCAGTACGCCTTCGTCGGCACTCCTGCCTACATGTCCCCGGAGCAGTTGACGGGGGGAGAGGTCACGCCGCGCAGCGATCTCTATGCGTTCGGCCTGATCCTCTTCGAGATGGCGACCGGGCAACGGTTCTTCGACGCGAAGAGCGAGGACGCGCTCGTCCTGCAGCATCGCGAGTCCAAGGGTCCTCGGCTCTCGAGCGCGTCGCGCTTCCTCGACCCCGCCGCCGAGCGCCTCGTCGTCCAGTGCGTCGAAGAGGATCCGCGCAACCGTCCGTCCTCCGCGCGCGCGCTCCTCGCGCTCCTCCCGGGGATGGATCCTCTGGAGGCGGCGCTGGCGGCGGGGGAGACGCCCTCACCGGAAATCGTGGCGGCGGCGGCGACGGTGGGCGACCTCTCCGCGGGGAGAGCGTGGGGCGCCCTTGCCTGCGTGATCGGAGGCCTCGTCCTCGCCCCCTGGCTGGCCGATCGGACCGGCTACCTCCAGCGCACCCTGGTCCCGAAGACGCCTGAGGTCATGGCGGATCGCGCGCGCGAGGTGCTGGGGCGGCTCGCCCCCGACCGCATGATGGCGGACGAGGCCTACTCGTTCGAGTGGGACGTCGCCTACCTCGGCGATGTCGGCGCTCATGACCGCTCGCCCGATCGCTGGCAGAAGCTGGCCACGAAGCCGTTCCCCCCGCTCTACTTCTACTACCGGCTGAGCCCGCGCAAGCTGATCGCCGCGAACCGCGACGGCATGGTCCGCGCGGACGATCCTCCGGTGGACGTGTCCGGCATGGCGGAAGTCGTGCTCACCCCGCGCGGCCAGCTCCTCAGCTTCCTGACCGTTCCCCCGCAACGAGACGCGGGGGAAGGACCGTGGCCGGAGCCGGATTGGAGCACGCTCCTGCGGGAGACGGCCCTGGACGGGTCCACGCTGCGCGCGGTGGCGCCACAATGGGCCTCGCCCGTCGATTCCGACCGCAAGGCGGCCTGGGAAGGAGCGTACGGATCCGGAGAGGATGCCGTCCCCGTGCGCATCGAGGCCGCCTCCTATCACGGCCGCCCGGTATGGTTCGCCGTGCTGCCTCCGTGGATGAAAGCGACACGCATGGCCGCGCGCGAGGGCACGCCGCCGACGCCAGTGGGAGAGGCGGGCATATGGCTCCTCGCCCTCGCCATGCCCCTCGGGGGCGTGCTTCTGGCGCGCCACAACCTGCGCCTCGGGCGCGTGGACCGCAAGGGCGCGTTCCGCGTCGCCCTGTTCGTGTTCGTGACCTACACGCTGGCCCGGCTCTTCCGCGCGGACCACGTCGCCGCCTTCGGCGACGAGCTCTGGATCCTCATCAAGGTCCTGGCCTATCCCGCCTTCTGGGCCGCACAGGTATGGCTCCTCTACACCGCGCTCGAGCCGTACGTGCGCCGGCGCTGGCCCCACATGCTCATCTCGTGGAAGCGGCTCCTCGGCGGCACGTTCGACGACCCGATGGTGGGACGCGACGTGCTCCTCGGGGCCGTGGTCGGCATGGTATTGATCGTGTTCTTCCTGGCCGGCCTCGTCGCGCCGCGGGTGCTCGTGCCCATCGTCCCCCTTCCCATCCCGGCCGCCCTGGCCCCTCCGTTCCTGCAGGGGCCGACCCTCACCTTCCTGGGCCAGATCTTCTTCCGCCTCTTCGTGAACGCGTTCAGCGCCGTGCTCTTCGCGATGGTCTTCCTGTTCATCCTCACCTTGCTGCGCATGGTCCTGCGCCGGGATTGGCTCGCTTCCCTGGCCTGGGCCGCCGTCGTGGCCGCGCCGATCGCGGGCGAGAACCCGACGCTGGGCTGGGTCGGGGGTGCCTTCCGCGCGCTGATGATGCTGGTCGTGCTCCGGCGGGGCGGCCT
>QHVP01000647.1 GCA_003222295.1 Acidobacteriota bacterium
GGCCCAGATCCGCAGCAGCCCGGTGCGGATGTCCGCCTCGGAGCGGACCGTCTTCTCGTTCGCGAGCATGGCGTCGCTGATCGAGAGGCGATTCTCCGCGCACATCTTCAGGAGTTCCGCGGCCGTCTTGAAGGGATAGGGCAGCCGGCGCCCATCTTCTTCAGTAAGGGCGCCGCCGGTCTGGTGCTCGTCCACCACAAAGCCGCCGCCGACCGAGTAGTAGACGCGGGATCGCAGCGGCGCGCCCTGTGCGCCCAGCGCCGTGAACCGCATGCCGTTCGGGTGGAAGGGGAGGCTCTCACGGTGGAAGCGGAGGTCTTCCTTCGGTCGAAACGCCACCTCGTGCTCGTGGAGCACCTTCAGCCGGCCCGTCTCGCGGACGGCGGCGACCTTGTCGGGAATCGACTCGATGTCGACGTTCTCCGGCGTCTCGCCCATGAGGCCGAGGATGACGGCGCGATCGCTTCCGTGTCCGCGGCCGGTCGCCCCCAGGCTCCCGAAGAGCTCGGCCCGGATCGCCGCCGTCTGGGGGAGCTGGCGCTCGGCACGAAGCTCGACCACGAACATGGAAGCCGCGCGCATCGGGCCGACGGTGTGCGAGCTGCTCGGGCCGATGCCGATCTTGAAGACGTCGAACACGCTGACCGGCATGGCCCGATTGTATGCGCCCGGACGACTCGTTCCGGAACGAGTCGCTTCAAGCGTTACTTGAGGTGTGGTCGGCTCTCGCGCTGGCCGACCAGCGGCGGCAGCTTCGTGGGACCGAAGGCCACGTTGTGCTCGGAGTCGAGCCGCAGCCGGTCTTCCTCGAAGCGCAGGCTCAAGGTCGAATAGAACGGCGTCTCGTAGGCGGCGATCTTGACCGTGAACGTGTCCGGCGCCGTCCAGGCCCCGCTGGCGGCGACGAGGGGGTGCGCGGGCACGCTCAGGAAACGGTCGAGGCCGTTCGCGAAGCCGTCACGACTCCGCGCCCACGATCCGAGCCCGATCCCCGTCCGCGTCTCGCCGCCGGCCGTGCGCACGAGGAGCGCCGACGACGCAGGACTGAGGTCGAGCGCCACGGCCTGGACGCCGCGGTCGTTTTCAGGGAAGTCGTACCACTTCCGCGATACCGCCTTCGCGAGGGCCGCGGTGGGCGTCCCGGCGGGGACGCGGACCGTCAGTCCGGCCAGCTTCTTCTCGAGCTGCGCTCGGCCCGCGGCATCGTCGGGCACCGCTTCCGCCTTCATCGCGGGCAGCAGCTTGTCCCAGACGAGGTTCATCACGCGCTGCATGTCGCGCGCGCCGCTGGTGATCGTGACCACGGCGTCCTGGGCGGGCAGGATGAGGCAGTACTGGCCGAACGCACCGTCCCCCCGAAAGGAATCGTGGCGCGAGCGCCAGAACTGATAGCCGTAACCCTGGTCCCAGTCGCTGATGGGTGACGACCCGTTCGAGGTCTGTCGCGCCGTCGCCTCCTCGACCCAGGCCGCGGGCACGAGCTGCCGCCCCTTCCACATCCCGCGCTGGAGATAGAGCTGCCCGAAGCGCGCGATCTCCTCCGTGCGCGCGAGCAGGCCCCAGGCGCCGGCCGAGATTCCCTCGGGGCTGGCCACCCAGGTGGGACTGTCGAAGCCGAGCGGGTCGAAGAGTCGTGGACGCAGGTAGTCCAGCACGCTCGCGCCGGTGACCTTCTGCACCATGGCGGAGAGCATGTAGGTGCCGGGAGAGTTGTAGAGGAAGTGCGTCCCTGGCTTGAAGGGCACGGGATGGGCCAGGAACTTCTTCGTCCACGGATCGTCCCTGGTGGGCGAGGCCGCGTCGCGGCTCCAGAGCGGCGCCTCCGTCTGATGACCGGTGGACATGCGCAGGAGGTCGCGCACGCGCATCGCCTTCAGGTTGGCGGAGGGCTCCGCGGGCGCGTCGTCCGGGAACATCTTCAACACCTCGTCGTCGAGGCTCAGCTTCCCCTCCGCGACGGCCAGCCCGACCGCGGTGGAGGTAAAGCTCTTGCTCAGCGAGTAGAGGACGTGCGGGGTCTTGGCATCGTAGGGAGTCCACCATCCTTCCGCGACGACGTGTCCGTGGCGCACGAGCATGAAGCTGTGCATCGCGTCGATCTCGCTGTCGGCGGCCTCCACGAACGCGAGGATGGCGGAGGGTGAGATGCCCTGCCGCTCCGGCGCGCTGCGCGGGAGCGCCGTGTCCGTCGCCGGCTCCGCGCCCGGCAAGGGCGAGGCGAGAAACGCGACGAGCGCCGCCGCCGCCAAGGTTGCGGTCAGGCCATCACCCACTCGCCTCACGGCACGTCTGCAATCGAGCTCGCCGCGCATTCGGTGACTGTATATGCGCGCGCCCGGGTCCTGTCCAGCGCGAGGCCCCGCGCGTCCTAGAATCCCCTGATCGGACGGAGGCGCTGCATGAAGACAAAGAGGGTCGCGCTGGTCACCGGAGCGGGCAGCGGCATCGGCAAGGCGGCGACGCTGGCGCTGCTGAAGGACGGCTACCACGTCGCGCTGGTGGGCCGCCGCCAGGACAGGCTGGAGCAGACCGCCGCCGAATCGGGGGCCCTGGACCGCGCGCTCGTCCTGCCCGCCGACATCACCAAGGACGCGCAGGTGAAGGAGGTCTTCGACAAGACCAGGGCGGCCTGGGGCCGGCTCGACGTGCTCTTCAACAACGCGGGCATGGGAGCGCCGGCGGTGCCGATGGAG
>QHVP01000119.1 GCA_003222295.1 Acidobacteriota bacterium
GAGCTGCCCGACATCGCCGCCTACGCGAAGCTGGCCGAACTCGTGAAGGACGGGCGCCTCTCCGAATCCGTCCTCGACCGCGCGGTCGCGCGCGTCCTGCGCGCGAAGTTCCTGGCCGGCCTCTTCGAGGATCCGTACGTCGACCCCGATCGCGCGCAGCGCGTGAGCAACACGCCCGAGCACCAGGCGGTGGCGCTGGAGGCGGCGCGGCGCGCCATCGTCCTCCTGAAGAACGAAGGGGCGCTCCTGCCCCTGGACCTCGCGAAGCAGAAGACGATCGCGGTCATCGGGCCCAACGCCAAGGGAGTACGGCTGGGCGGGTACTCCAGCGAGCCGGGTCGCGGCGTGGACATCCTGGACGGGATCAAGCAGAAGGTGGGGAGCCGCCTTCGCGTACTCTACGCGGAGGGCGTCCGCATCACTGAGGAACCGCCGAACTGGACCGCGGACAAAGTCGTCTTCGGTGATCCGGTGAAGAACGGCCAGCGCATCGCGGAGGCCGTCACGCTCGCGCGCCAGGCCGACGTGGCCGTGGTCGTGATCGGCACCAACGAGTCCACCTCGCGCGAGGCCTGGGCGGACAACCACCTGGGCGACGTCGCGGACCTGGAGCTCTCCTCGCAACAGAACGAGCTCGTCGACGCCGTACGCGGCACGGGCAAGCCGGTGGTGGTGGTCCTGATCAACGGGCGGCCGCTCGCTCTCAGTCATGTCGCGCAGACCGTGCCCGCCATCCTCGAGGGGTTCTACCTCGGCCAGGAAGGCGGCACCGCCGTCGCGGACGTGCTCTTCGGAGACGTGAGCCCCGGAGGGAAGCTGCCCATCTCGTTCCCGCGGGCGACCGGCCAGCTCCCCGTGTACTACGACCGCAAGCCCACGTCGTTCCGCTCGTACCTGGACCTGACGCGGGAGCCGCTGTTCCCGTTCGGACACGGCCTCAGCTACACGACCTTCAGGCTCGACAACCTGAAGGTCACGCCGGAACGGATCGGGCCCGCGGGCGAGGCCACGGTGACCGTGGACGTGACCAACACGGGCGCGCGCGCGGGGGACGAAGTGGTGCAGCTCTACGTGCGCGATCGCGTCGCCTCGGTGACGCGCCCGGTCAAGGAGCTGCGGGGGTTCGAGCGCGTCGGTCTCGCCCCCGGCGAGCGCAAGACGGTCACGTTCAAGGTGGGCCCGGCCGCCCTTCGCTTCACCAACGAGCGCATGGAGCGCGTGGTGGAGCCCGGCCTGTTCGACCTGATGGTGGGGACCAGCTCGAAGACGGCGGCAACGGCGCCGCTCGAGGTCGTCGAGAGGAGGACGCCATGACGGATGCTTATGAGCCGCGGCCCGAGCACAAGTTCACCTTCGGCCTCTGGACGGTGGGCAACCCCGGCCGGGATCCGTTCGGCGAGCCCGTGCGTCCCGCCCTGTCGCCGGTGGAGCTCGTCCACTTGCTGGCGGAGGTCGGCGCCTACGGGGTGAACTTCCACGACGACGACCTCATACCGATCGACGCCAGCCCCGCCGACCGCGAGCGCATCGTGCGCGACTTCAAGAAGGCGCTGGCGGAGACGGGCCTCAAGGTCCCCATGGCCACCACCAACCTCTTCGGCGACCCGTCCTTCAAGGACGGCGCGTTCACCTCGAACGACGCGCGCGTGCGCGCCTACGCGCTGCAGAAGACGATGCGCAACATCGACCTCGGAGTGGAGCTGGGAGCGAAGGTCTACGTCTTCTGGGGCGGCCGCGAGGGCGTGGAGACCGACGCCAGCAAGGACCCCCTGGCCGCGATCCACCGCTATCGCGACGCCATGAACTTCCTCACCGGCTACGTGAAGGACCAGAAGTACGACCTCGTCTTCGCGATGGAGGCCAAGCCCAACGAGCCGCGCCATGACATCTACATGCCGACCACGGGCGCGCTCCTCGCCTTCATCGAGACCCTCGACCATCCGGAGATGGTGGGCGTGAACCCCGAGGTCGCGCACGAGCACATGTCGGGCCTGAACTTCATGCACGCGATCGCCCAGGCCTGGGACGCGAAGAAGCTGTTCCACATCGACCTCAACGATCAGGCCTTCGGGCGATACGACCAGGACCTCCGGTTCGGCTCGCACTCGCTCAAGTCCTGCTTCTTCCTGGTGAAGTTCCTGGAGGACGTGAGCTACGCGGGCAGCCGCCATTTCGACTCACATGCGTACAGGACGGAAGACGTGGCGGGAGTGAAGGACTTCGCGCGCGGGTCCATGCGGTCGTACCTGATCTACAAGGAGAAGGGCCGCCGCTGGAACGAGGATAAGGAGATCCAGGCTCTCGTGAAGGAAGCTTCCGCGGTGCCCCGCGACGGGCTGCCGGAGCTGGGCGGATACAGCCGGGCCACCGCGAATGCGCTCAAGGGGCACACGTTCGATCGCAAGGCGCTGGGGGCGCGTGGGCTCAAGTACGAGCGGCTGGATCAGCTCACGGTCGAGGTGATACTCGGCGTGAGGTAGGGACTCCGGGGCGCGGTGGCTCGGTGGTCATCTGGCGCGGCGGGTGCCGTTTCGAGGCAGCCCCTGTACTCACATTGAGTACAGTGGTCGGCCTCATCACGACCCAGCTCCAGGATCCCCGAACCGCGGCCGAAATCGCCCGCCCGCGGCCTCACAAGACGGTCTTGATGGTCCGGACGGTCTGGCTGGTCCCGCGGCTCTTCACGGGGCGAAAGATCGTACTCAAATCAAGTACAGTGAAAACCTCGCGAGACTGCCCTACGGCGCGACCCTCGCGGTCCGGGCCACGACGATCAGGCCGAGGCGGACCCGCCGAGAGCCGCGAACTCCGGCTTCAGCGCGGGATACATCGCCCGATAATGCGGGCGATGGCGGCCCCACAAGCGGAAGCGACGTCCTTCCGCGCACTCGCGCCCACGCCCGCGAGCAGCGCCGCCCCATACGCCGCCCCCTCCGTGCTGTTCACGGTCACCAGCTCCGCCCCCAGCACGCTGGCCAGGATCTCCCTCCACAGCGCGCTGCGCGCTCCCCCTCCCGCGACACGCACCTGCTTCACCGACGCGAGGCCCGCTTGCGCGAACAGGCCCATGCAGTCCTTCATGCTGAAGGCCACGCCCTCGAGCACCGCGCGCGTCAGATGCGCCCGGCGGTGGCGCACGGTCAACCCGACGAACGCGCCGCGGGCCAGGGGATCCGGATACGGCGTGCGCTCGCCCGAGAGATAAGGAAGGAAGATCAGCCCTTCGCTGCCCGCGGGCGCGGAAGCGGCCTCCGCGACCAGCGCCTCGAAGGACTCGCCGGGAGCCAGCGTGTCGCGGTACCACTGCAGCGAGCCCGCCGCGGACAGGGTCACCCCCATCAGGTGCCACTTGCCGGGCACGGCGTGACAGAAGGCATGGAGGCGCCCCTCGGGCTCGACGAGGGCCGCGTCCGTGGTCGCGAACACGACGCCGGACGTGCCGAGGGTGAGGCTGACCACGCCGGGCGCGATGGCGCCCGCGCCCACCGCGCCCGCGGCCTGATCGCCCCCGCCGGCCATCACGGGCGTGCCCTCACGCAGGCCGGTCGCCGCGGCGGCCGCGGCCGTGATGGCGCCGGTGACTTCCGGCCCTTCGTGCGTGGGCGGCAGCCAGGCGCGAGGGATGTCGAGGGCGCGCAGCACTTCCGCCGACCAGTCGCGCGCGGCCAGGTCGAACAGCAGCGTGCCCGACCCGTCCGCCTTGTCCATCGCGGCCTCTCCGGTGAGGCGCAGCCGCACGTAGTCCTTCGGCAGCAGCACCCGGCGCGCCCGCGCGTAGACGTCGGGCTCGTTCTCGCGCACCCAGAGGATCTTGGGCGCGGTGAAGCCGGTGAGCGCGTCGTTGCCGGTGACCTGGACGAGCCGCGCGCGGCCGCCCATGCGCGCGCGGATCTCGTCGCACTGGACGCCCGTGCGCTGGTCGTTCCAGAGGATCGCGGGCCGCAGGACGCGCTGGTCGTCGTCGAGCAGGACGAGGCCGTGCATCTGGCCGGTCAAGCCGACGGCGGCGACATCCCCTCCGCCCACCCTCGCCTGCGCGAGCGCGGCCTGGATGCTCCGGGTGACGCCCGACCACCACTCGTGCGGATCCTGCTCGGACCAGAGCGGCCTGGGAGTGGAGAGCGTGAGCGGCGTGGTCGCGGCCGCCACCACGGTCCCCTTCTCGTCGACGAGCAGCGCCTTCGCTCCCGTCGTGGACACGTCGATGCCGAGGAAGAGTCGGCCCATCAGCACACTCCGAACGTGAAGACGGTCGTGGAGAGGTACTCCTGTCCCGGCGGCAGCACCGTGGACGGGAACTCTGGATGGTGCGGTGAATCCGGGAAGTGCTGGGTCTCGAGGCTCAGGCCGGCTCGCGCCGGATAGACGCGGCCGCTCTTGCCGCGGATCCGGCCATCCAGCCGATTGCCGGTGTAGAGCTGCAGGCCGGGCTCGGTCGTATGCACGTCGAGTCGCCGCCCGCTGGCCGGCTCGACCAGACGGGCGGCCGCGACCAGCCCCGGCCCGCGCCGACGCAGCACGAAGTTGTGGTCGTAGCCCGCGCCATGCTCGAGCTGCTCGTCGCCCTGGGCGATGCGGCTGCCGATGGCGGCGGGCTCGCGGAAATCGAACGGCGTTCCCGCCACCGGGGCCACCGCGCCCGTCGGGATGGACGTCCCGTCGATGGGCAGGTAGTGGTCGGCGTCGATGGTGAGCTCGTGGCCGAGGACGTCGCCTTGCCCAGCCCCGGCGAGGTTGAAGTACGAATGCTGCGAGAGGTTCACCACCGTCGTCGCGTCCGTGCGGGCGGCGTAGTCGATCCGCAGCTCGTCCCCCTCGGTGAGCGTGTAGGTGACGGCGGCGCGGAGCATCCCGGGATAACCCTCCTCGCCGGCCGGGCTCGCGTAGCGCAGGGTCAGCCCGGCGCCGCTCGGAGCCGCGGTCTCCTCCACATCCCAGACGACCTTGTCGAAGCCACGCCAGCCGCCATGCAGGTGATGGGGAGGGTCGTTGACGGCGAGCTCATGGATGCGGCCGTCCAGCGGGAGATGCCCGCGCGCGATGCGGTTCGCGTAGCGGCCGACCACGGCGCCGAAGTACGGCGACGCGCCGAGGTAGCCGGCCAGGTCGTCGTGGCCGAGGACCACGTCCTCCAGGCGTCCGGACCGGTCCGGCGCGTGCAGCGAAACGATGATCGCGCCGTACGAGATCGCACGCACCTCCAGGCCGCGCCCGTTCGTCAGCGTGAACACTTCGACGGGGCGCCCGTCGGGCAGGCGGCCGAACGGCGCACGCGTCACCATCGGCGGAGCGCTCACGCTATCCGGCCCCGGGCGCGCCTGTCAACCGTATCCCACGCCCTTGCCCGCGCGGCCCACGAACAGCATTGCCAGCAGGCCGATGGGCACGAGTTGTAGAAGGTGGTAGACGACGCCCACGGCGAGGGCCTTCTCCTTCGCGACCCCGAACCCGACGAGGGCCACGGTGGCGCCCAGCTCCAGGGTGCCGATGTTCCCGGGAGGGCCAGGGATCGCGAGCGCGAGGTTCACGGCTATCAGCACCACCACCGCCGTCGAGACGGGCGCGACGATGCCCAGGGCCTTCATGGCGGCGGCGATCACGTAGACCTCGAGGGTCCACGACCCCAGGGAGGACAGGATGGACCCCGCGAGGGCCCGAGGATGGTTGGTGGCGGCGAGGCCCAGCCTCACGCGGGCCAGCGCTTTCCGGACGCGGCCCAGTACTCCGTGCCCTCGAGACGGTGGCGCCACGTCCGTGGACGGGCGCACGACCAGGATCAGCGTCACCACCGCGGCGAACGCGATCAACAGTCCGCCGATACTCCGGCGGATCCACGCTGGAACGGGCAGGAAGTACGGCAGCACGGCCAGGCCGAGGAGGAGCCCGACCGCGTTGACCACGTAGTCGAGCACGATCGAGCCCGCGATCGAAGCCCGGGGAAGCCCGGTGCGCCGGGCAAACCATTGCATTCGAGCGAGGTCTCCCGCGCGCGCCGGAACCACGGCCGAGACCGCGGACCCCACGACCATGGCCTTGAACGCGGAGCCGAGCGTCGCCGCGGGCGCGAGCGGTCGCACGAGAGCCAGCCAGCGGCCGGCCTGAAAGCAGACGGCCCCCAGGTTGAGGACCACCCCCACTGCCAGCCATCCGAGCCGCGCGCCGGCGAGCGTGGCCCACACCGTTCGCACATCGAGGCCGCGCAGAGCCCAGAAGAGCGCCCCCGCCATGGCGGCGCCGGCGAGCACGCGCAGCAGCACACGGGGCGGGGGCGGCGGCGCTGCGCCCTCCCCGCCGACTTCGTCGACTTCGCCCTCCTCCGCCACGCTCCTTGATCCTGCACGCTTCTCGCCTCGTTTGACAGCGCCGGGACCGGAAAGTAACGTGCCGGTTCACCTTGTTCTTCGACCGGCGGCGGCTCATTCGAGGTGCCGGCGCGCTCGGCTTCGGCGTCATCGTCCTGGCCGCTGCGTGCCCGGTGCACGCCGAAAGCGGCTACGACCTGTGGCTGCGCTACGCCCCGGTCGAGAACGCAGAGCGGCGCGCCGCCTATCGGGCTTTACTGAAGTCGATCGTCGTACAGAGCCGGACGGCCACCGCACGGGCGATCGTGGTCGAGCTGGAGCTGGCCTCTCGCCGGATGCTGGGGTCTCCGGTGCCGTTCGGGGAAACCATCTCGGATGACGGCGCGCTGGTCGCCGGCACACCGTCGAGCTCACCCCTGGTGGCGCGCCTTGGCTGGGACAAGGACCTCGCCGTGCTCGGTGACGAAGGCTACGTCATTCGATCGACTCGCATCGGCGCTCACGCCGCGACCGTGGTGGCCTCTCACGGCGAGGTCGGCGCCCTGTACGGCACGTTCCATCTCCTTCGCCTCCTGCAGACGGAGCAGCCGATCGATGCCCTCGACGTGAGCGAGCGACCTCACATCCAGCGCCGCGTCCTGAATCACTGGGACAACCTCGACGGCACGATCGAGCGTGGGTACGCCGGGGCATCGCTCTGGAAATGGGAAGAGCTGCCCGGCCGCGTGGACCCGCGCGTCCAGGACTACGCCCGTGCCAACGCCTCGATCGGCATCAACGGGAGCGTGGTCAACAGCGTCAACGCGAATCCGAAATCACTGAGCGCGGCCTATATCGAGAAGGCGGCGGCCCTCGCGGACGCGCTTCGCCCCTA
>QHVP01000650.1 GCA_003222295.1 Acidobacteriota bacterium
AGAAGCCGTGGTGGCGATAGGTCATGAGCTCGCCGTCGCGGGCCAGCCGGGCGAGGGGTGCTCCCTCGAGCGTCGTGTCGTCCCCGTCCACGTAATCGAGGGCCGCGGGTTGCATTACGAAGAACCCGGCGTTGATCCATCCTCCCCCCGCCACCGGCTTCTCGTGGAAATCGATGACGGCCTCGCCGTCGCCGATCTCGAGCACTCCGAACCGTCCCGGCGGCTGCACGGACGTCACGGTGACGAGGCGGCCGTGCGACCGGTGCGACGCCACGAGGGCGTCGAGATCGACGGCACCGAGCCCGTCCCCGTAGGTCAGGTGGAAGGGGGCATCGTCGAGGAAGCGGCGGACGCGCTTCACCCGGCCTCCGGTCATCGTGTCCACGCCGGTGTCCACGAGCGTGACCCGCCAATCCTCCGAATGGCGCGAGTGATACTCGATGGTGTCGCTCGCCACGTCGATCGTGAGGTCGCTGTTGTGAAGGCGGTAGTTGGCGAAGTACTCCTTGACGACGAATCCCTTGTAGCCGAGGCAGACCACGAAGTCGCGGTGCCCGAAGTGCGCGTAGTACTTCATCAGGTGCCAGAGCACCGGCCGCCCGCCGATCTCCACCATCGGTTTGGGCCGGAGGTCGGTCTCCTCGCTCAACCGCGTGCCGTAACCGCCGGCCAGGATCACGACCTTCACGGTGCCTCCACGTTCTGCGCGCCCCTCGACACTCGCACCCCCAGCCGGTGGAGCTGCCATCCGGCCCGGGCCAGGGGCCCGCGCCATCCCTTGAAGCGCCAGTACTCGTCCAGCTCCGCCTCCGCTTCGGCGAGGAGGCGGTCGAAAGGGTAACCCGAATGCGCGAGGTAACGGGCGTACTGCGCCCGCCGCGCGGCGGCCCCGAGGAGCATGGTGGGGTAGAGGACCTTCGAGAGCATCCGCGCGCGCAGGTCGTCGCCCGGAGGACGCCCGAGGGTCTGCTCCAGCCGCGAGGTGATGACGAGCACGTCCTCTTCGAACGAGCGCGTGTGCGGCCAGAGGAGGCGGGTCGTCATCATCGAGCCGTGGAAGCGGTTGCTGCACAGCGTCCGCTCGGAGAGGACGACGGCATGGCGGGCGGAAACGTGCATCCAGGCTTCGTAGTCGAGGAGGGTCTTGAGGTCGGTCGGGAAGCCCCGGTCCTGGATGGCGACCCGGCGGTAACTGACGCTCGGCCAGTACGGGTTCATGCGGAATCCACGGGCCAGTCGCTCCGCGAGCACGCCGGGCGGGACCACGATCCGGCCCTCGCGCAAGGCAGCTCCGGCGTGGCGCAGCCACAGAAATGGGGGATGGATGCGGACCCGCCGCAACCGCGAGTCCGCCGACTGCAGCGGCCTCGCCCCCACGATCACCAGGGCCGCGGAGGGCTCGGCCTCGAACGCGCCCAGCACGTGCTCGGCGTAGCCGGGATCGACGAGATCGTCGTCGTGCAGGATGAGGCCGGCCTCCGCCTGCAGCACGGCCACGCAGCGATTGAGATTCTGCTGGTAGGGACGGTGCTCGTCGCAGCGATGCACCTCGACTCCCGCGAAGCGTTCGCGCACGGCGTCGGCGCTCCCGTCCGTCGACGCGTTGTCGACCACGCACACACGCACCGGCACTGTCTGTGCAAGCGCGCTGGCGACCGACTGGAGGAGCAATTCGCGGCGGTTCCAGGTGGGGATGACGATGTCGAACCGCGTCCTCATCTCGGCCGCGGGGCCGGCAGCGCATCGACGAGGCAGTTCTTGAAAGGCGGCCGCTCGCTCTGGCCGTGGCGCCGCAGGAACGCGAAGCCGTTGAGCACCCGCGCGGCCCGGGAGGTGCGGCGGAACTGGTCCCGAACGCTCTGCTGCCACACGTCCGTGTTGGCGAAGCCGACGAGGCGCGCGCCGGGGAACAGCTGCGAAAGCTCGTCCGGGCTCGGCAGCCCATGCTCCTGGTGCTGCGACGTAAAGGCGTCCGTCCGGCCGAAGGTCTCGGAGTGCCAGCGCTGGAACTCCTCGTCCGCCGCGCGTCCGGCGAACTGCCCGTCGTCGGAGCTGCAGGGCACGGTGTGCACCTGGCCGAAGCGCGCGACCCGCGCGAGCTCGGCCGCCCAGTGCGGGCGCCACTCGCGGGGCACGTGCTCGAAGACGTCGCTCGACGTGGCCGCGTCGAAAGACCGGTCTCGGAAGGGAAACCGCCGCATCGACGTCGGTCACGACGATCCGGTAGTGCCGCACGAGGCCGTGCAGCACTACCGTCTTGGCCAGCCCTCCCGCGGCCCCGCCGAAATCGAGGACCTCGAGGCGGGAGAGGCCGCGCCCGCGTCGAAGGTCCTCCAGGCGGCGGAGGATCCGTAGATGACGGTCCATCCATTCGACCGAGCCCGCCACCGCCGAGGCGAGGGCCTGACGGACTCCGAAGCGCGTGGGGATCCGTGCAGGGACGGCCCGCAGCACAAGGGCGGCGACCTGCCATCGATCGGACACGTGACCTCAGCCCGCCCCGCCGCGCGGCGCCGCCCGCGTCGTCTCCACGGCGTGATCCTAAAGAGGGCACGAGTGCGAAGCAAGGCACGCCGCCTGGACCGCTCCCGCACCGCGTGCTAAACAGACCGGATGCCGCGTCCCCGCTACGACGTGCTCGGCGTGTGGATCGACGCCGTCGATCCCCTGCG
>QHVP01000649.1 GCA_003222295.1 Acidobacteriota bacterium
CGGGCACGTCGAGGACCTCCCACCGGCTCTCCAGGCGGCGCGCCTCCCACAGCCGCTCGTGCGCGGCGTCCGCCTGCCGCCGCGCGACCTCGCCCTTGATCTTCCCCGCTCCCGAAGTCCCGATGATCTCCACCAGCGCCCCGCGATTCTCGAGGCTCAAGGCCGCCGGACGCGGCCACGGCGGCACCTCCGCCCGGATCTCGCCGCCTCCCGGCGGATAGAAGCCCGCGCGCGCGAGCTCGAATCGGGGGCGGAGTCCGAGGCGCGCGACCACCGCCGCCCAGTGGCGCGCAAGGTAATGGTAGGACGGACTGCTGGGGACGTGCGTCCCGCCCGTGACTTCGACCTGGCCCCCTTCCGCGGTGATGGCGAGAGGCGCCACGATCGTTTGCAGCACCAGGCTGGCCGCCCCGGCGGTGGCGATCTCGAATCGGAAGCGGCCGGAGATGAGTGCTGCCGGCTCGAACCGCAGGTCCGGCGACCCGTCGTAGGCGCCGCCCACTTTGGCCTGGCAGACCAGCGCGGCCGCGCGCACGGCGGCCAGGTGTTGAGGCCGCAGCCCAGGCCGGGCGCGTCGCTCACGGATCCTGGCGATCTCGAAGCCCTGGCCGGTGACCGCCGAGAGGGCGAGCGCGGTGCGAAGCACCTGTCCGCCTCCTTCGCCCTGCGCGCCGTCGACCTGGATCAGACGCGACATAGCATGTTGGCGGTCCGTATCGGCCAGAACCGGCGGCGGGCGTCCTTCCTGTTACGTTTCGGAACGGCCGGTACCAGGCTGCTCGGCGGCCACCATCGGGATCGGTGGCTGGAAGCAGCGCCGGCAACGCGCTTCGTACTCCTCGGCCCCGCCCACGACAACCCGATCCGTGGCCTCGGTGAGGCGCTGGGTGCGATTGGCGGGGGCGCCGCATTGCATGCAGATGGCCAGGATCTTGTCGACGTACTCCGCGACGGCCAGGATCTGCGGCATGGGGTCGAAGGGCCGGCCCATGTAGTCCTGATCGAGGCCGGCCACGATCACGCGCACCCCCCGGTCGGCGAGCCCGTTCACCACCGACACGAGCCCGGCGTCGAAGAACTGGCCTTCGTCGATGCCGACGACCTCCGTGCGGTCGTCCATGTGCTGCAGGATCTCCTGCGAGCACTTCACCACCTGCGAGGCCATCTTCATGTCGCTGTGGCTGACGATGTGGTCGCTCGCGTAGCGGTCGTCCACCTTCGGCTTGAAGATCTGGACCCTCTGGCGCGCGATCTGCGCCCGGCGCAGGCGGCGGATCAGCTCCTCGCTCTTCCCGCTGAACATGCTGCCCGTCACCACCTCGATCCACCCCGACCCCGGCCGCGAGAACCGGTTCATTCGTAGGCGGCCTCGTTGTAGAACGGCGCGAGCGCGTTGATGAGCGCGATCTCGAAGGACCGGGTGCGGTCGAAGAGGCCGCCGGTCAGCACGCCCCACGCGCCCTGGCGGCTGCGCACGTCGTGCTCACGCGCGAAGGCATCGATCACTTCCGCCAGCTCGACCCCGTCCGTCACCACCCGGTCCAGCAACGGACGAGGTACTTCGATGGCGCCCCCGCAGCCGTGCGCCCCGCGCCGGCCGTCGGTGACGTAGGCCCACGACATCAGGAAGCCGCGGCGGCCCAGGGGATCCGACCGCCGCAGGTCGATGCCCCCTTCCATGCCGATGGCCATGTCCGCGGTCCGGCCCTGGGTCTGCAGCGCTTCCACGGCCAGGTGGGCGCGCGAGCGCGCTCCGTCGAGCAGCTCGTCGAGGGAGAGCGGCATGGGCGGCGTCCCACCGGCGGTGACGTCCACGGCCACGATCTCGGCGCGCGCGAGCTCGCTCGCCCGCTCGCCGAGCTGGGCGAGGACGCGCCGCACCGCCTCCACCTTGGGCCCGCGGGTGCTGCCGACGGCGACGATCACCGCTACCTCACCCGCTCGACGTACGAGCCCGTGCTGGTGTCGATCTTGATGCGCTCCCCCTCCGAGATGAACGCGGGCACCTGCACGATGAGGCCGGTCTCCATCTTGGCCGGCTTGCCCACGTTCGAGACCGAGCCGCCCTTGATGGACGGCTCCGTCTCCATGACCGTCATGTCGACGGTCTGCGGCAGCTCGATGCCCACCGGCCGGTCCTCGTACATCTCGATCTTGAGCTTGATGTTGGGGATGAGGTACGGGACCGCGTCGCCGAGGATCTCGTCCGAGAGGCCGATCTGCTCGAAGCTCTCGTTGTTCATGAAGTGGTACATGTTGCCGTCCTGGTAGAGGAACTCCATCTCCGTCTCGTCCAGGATGGCGCGCTCGACCATGTCCACGGAACGGAAGCGGTGGTCGCTGATGGCGCCTGTCTTGAGGCTCTTGATCTTCGCTTGCACGAGGCCGCGCAGGTTGCCCGGCGTCTTGTGCTGGGCTTCCACGACCCGATAGAGGTCGTTGTCGTGCTTGATGCACATCCCGCGCTTGAGCTGTGTGGCCTGAATCATTACGCTGTCCTCCGCGCCTGACGGAAACCCTGATTATAAAGGGGTTGCGCGGCGCCGAACAAGCCCGGGCTAGACGCTGCGATCGATTTCGAGGCCGCGCAGGTCGAGCCGGAACGGCACCGGCTTGAACCCCGCGGCGTGCAGCGCGGCCTCGACGCCGCCGCGCCGCCCCGGGGTGGCCCAGACCGACACCATTCCCCCGCCGCCCGCGCCGCAGACCTTCGCCGCTCCACCGGCGGACGCGGCGGCCTCCCGGATGCGATCGATCTCCGGCGAGGACACCCCGGGGGCCAGCCGGACGCGCGACTGCATCTCCGCGGACATGAACGCGCCGACCTCGTCGTAGCGTCCCGTGACCAGCGCCTCGCGCGCCCCCTTGGCCGCGGCGACGATCTCGCCCAGGCACTGGCGGACGTTCTCCTGCCCGTCGATCTGACCCTTGAAGACCTCCCAGTTGTTGAGGCCGGAGAAGTGGCTGACGCCGGAATCCACGAGTATCAGGCACTCCTCGACCCGGGCGGGGTCGGTGGCCAGCTTCTCGACGCGCAGCTCGCCCGGCTCGAGATGGATGCCGAGCACGCCGCCGTGGATCGCGGCCAGATAGTCCTGGACGCCGGTCGGCACGCCGATCGTCTGGGCTTCCGCGTCCCGCACCACCGGCCAGAGTCCGTCGGGGTCGATCTTCCGGTCGAAGGCGGCGCACAGGGCGGCGGCCACGGCCACGGACAAGGCGGAGGATCCGCCCAGGCCGGATCCCGAGGGTACGCGCGACTGCG
>QHVP01000120.1 GCA_003222295.1 Acidobacteriota bacterium
TCGCCTCGATTAACCGATCGGGGGGCCAGGTGGCGGGGCCGGAACCACCATCGGATCCGCTGCGCGTCCCGGTCGCGCCAGGAACCGCGCGATCGCATCCGCCGTCGCGCGCCGATCCGCGGCCTCGACTGCGCGATCCGGCGCCGCGCGCAGGCGCTGAGCCAGGTCGCGCAGCGCGGATTCGTAGCCGGCGCGCACCGCCGCGTCCGACGCGCGATCGCCCGCCACCTCCATGAGCTTCGCGACCGCGACATCCCGGACGGCGCGGCGGATGGCGGCGCGCGAGCCCTCCTCGGGCGCAGCCGCCACCAGACGATCGACGAGCGCCGTCGTCACCTCGAGCAGGGAGGGGTTGCGCGCGTCCTCGGCGTTGAAGCGCGCCAGCCGCGCGGCACGGGCGGGATGGAGCAGCGCACCCAGCGTGATGGCCGCGGACGCGCGCGCGGCCGCGATGGGATCGAAGACCGGCGTGGTCGAGCGCTCGAACCGCTCCGCCGTGCCCGTCCCGTACCCCGACGCCGGCGGCGGGATGAGGTCCACGATCCGCGGCGGCAGGGCCAGGAACTCCGGCTCCAGCGTCCCCAGGGCCAGGCGCAGGGCGTCGCGCTGCTTGGCCGGCGCGACGATCTGGCGCACCGTCTCCGGCACCACCTTCCCCGCGTCCGGTCCGAAGGCCTCGCGCACCGCGTAGGTGAAGAACACGCCCCCGAGCGACTTCAGCGCCGCCTCGAGCTGGTAGCGGTGATGAAGATAGAGGGGCAGGAGGAGCGGCTCCAGCTCGGACAGGGGCTGGCCGGGGCGGAGGTTCGCGAGAGAGAAGCGATCGAGCGCGATGCGCCGCACCTCGATCTCGTGGCGCAGCGATTCGATGGGATCGGCTCCGTTGTCCCAGACCGCCCCCAGCGGATGCGGGGTGCCGGGATCGCGGGAGTGCTCGTCGGAGACGAACAGCATCCCGGCCCGCACGCCCTCATGCACGATCCTGGCCAGCGCCTCGTCCTCGTTCGTGCCGGGCGCGAACTGCGCATAGCCGTAGCGGATGGAGAAGGCGTCGAAGGCCCCGATGCCCCGGCCGTACGCGTCGGAGAAGTCCAGTCGCCCGTCCTTGACCTGTACGAGCGGCGCAGGATAGTCCATCACCGACGCCCGCCCATAGGTGCTGGCCGCGAAGTTGTGGTCGAGGCCGAGCGTGTGCCCGACCTCGTGGGCGGCGAGCTGGCGGATGCGCGCCAGGGCCAGCTCGGTCGGAGAGACGGAGGGATCGAGCGTGGCCAGGATCTCGGGATTCGGTCCCTCGTAGGGAGGGATGAGGCCGGAAGCGATGGTCACGTCCTGGCGAATGCGCAGCGAGCCCAGCGAGACGTTGCCCTTCAGGATCTCGCCCGTGCGTGGATCGGTCACCGCCTCCCCGTAGGACCATCCGCGCGTGGAACGATGCACCCAGTTCACCACGTTGTAGCGCACGTCCATGGGATCCGCGTCCTCGGGCAGCACGCGCACCTCGTAGGCGTTGTGGAAGCCGGCGCGCTCGAAGGCCTCCTTCCACCAGGAGGCGCCCTCCACGAGCGCGCTGCGGATGGGCTCGGGGGCGGCGTTGTCGACGTAATACACGATCGGCTGCACGACGTCCGACACCGCGGCCGCGGGGTCCTTCTTCTGCAGGCGATGCCGCGCGATGAAGCGCTTCTCTAGCGGCGCGGCGAACGGGCTCGCATAGTCGTAGACCACGATGCCGAAGAATCCCGCGCGCGGATCCAGCCGCCGCGGGGTGTACCCGGGCGGCGGGAGCTGCACGAACGAGTGATGCTGGCGGACGGTAACGGTATCCGGCGTCGGCGTCACGGACGCCACCAGTGGTCCCGGGCGGTCCCTCGTCACGAGGGTGACGGTCGCTTCGACCTCCGTGTTGCGGGGGAACGCCTTGGTGCGCGGCAGGAAGAGCGCGCTGCGCGCGGCGTCCACGCCGTAGCTGCCCTGCTGGTTGTCGCGGAGGCGGGCGCCCACGCCGTGCGCGTCACGCAGGAAGAAGTCGGTCGCGTCGACGAGAAGGCGGCCGCCCGTCTCCGCCTCGACCTTGAAGGACCAGAGGACGGAGGAGGCAAAGGATTCGGCCACGGCCTTCTGCTCGGCCGTGCTGCCATCGATGGCGCGGAAACGCGTGTTGGACTGGACGAGCAGGACCTTGGGGCCGATGCGCTCGAAGCGGACGAGGCGGGTGTCGCCGAGCTGGTTGCGGTCCAGGCCGATCGGATTCGATCCCACGCCGGTGGCGAGCGAGACCTGGTAGATCACTTCCTCGCCCGTGCGCGGGATCTCGAGGAACAGCCTGCCCTCCTTCTCGTCCCAGTGCAGAGGGAGGAAGCCGTCCTGGTTCTGGAGCTTCGCCGTCCGCGCGGCGATCGAATCGGAGGACGCCGCGGCCGGCGTCGGCGAGGGGGAGGGCGCGGACGCGCGTGGGTTGGAGGCGGTGGCACATCCGCTGAGGGCCAGGAGAAGAAGGCTGAAGGGCAGGCGCATGGCGCGACAGTCTAGCCGACGGCATCATGGGCGCACAGGGAGGGTTCGCATGAAGGGTCGTCGCTTCCCGAAGGCGGTCGTGGCCGCCATCCACGAAGGAAAGATCCTGGGGATCCGGGCCGGGGCCGGGCCGCACCGCGTGATCGGCATCTGGGCCGTCGTCGTGGAGGGCCGCGTGTTCGTGCGTTCGTGGAGTCTCAAGCCGCGGAGCTGGTGGCGGACGTTCCTCGAGGACCCGCGCGGGATCATCGAGGTCGGCGGGCGCACCATCCCGGTGCGGTCGGTCCAGACGCGCAGCCTGCGCCTGAAGGACGCCGTGGATCGCGCCTACGTGAAGAAGTTCCACACGCCGGGGTCGCTCAAGTTCGCGCGCGATCTCGGCCGGAAGAAGTCGCGGGAGACCACGACCGAGCTCGTGCCCGGGTGAGGGAGATCTAGCGTTCGCCCACGTGTGGCCGCGTGGCCAGGCCGATCTCCTCCACGCCGGCCGTGCGGCAGGCCTGGAGGTGCGCGAGGTCTGGACCCGGGCCGCCAGATAGGTGCTCAAGGCCTCGAGGTCCATCGGCTCGTCCTTCCCGATCCGAGCGCCGGTCGCGGTCACGACCAGCGCGATGGCCTCCTTCGGGGCGTCGCGTCCGTGGCGGGCGTCGGGAAGGGGCACCGGCGGCGCCGTGATCTTCGGCACCGCGACCATGAAGATGATGAGGAGGACGATCATGCTGTCCGCCATCGGCGTGACGTTGATGTCGGATACGACCGTGCGCCGTCCGCCGAGCCGCATCGCCATGTCCATTCGACACCGCGGACGTGGCCGCGGTTCCGGCCCTAGCTTCGCGGCTCGAGGGCGCGGCGCGCGGCTCGCTCCGCGGCCTCCAGCTCCCGGGCCGCCTCGTCGAGCGAGGCGATCGCTTCGCCCAGCGGAACGCTCATGGCGGGAAGCTGGCGCAGCCACTCCATGAGCGAAGGCGAGACGGTGGCCAGCTCGCGCAGGTGCGCGGCGGCCTGGGCGTAGGCGCGGTCTCGAGGCAGGGAGGCGAGGCCGCTTCGGATGGCCTCGTGCGCCGTCGCCATTCGGTCCGCCGCCTCCGTGAGAGGGCGGCGCAGGCCTCCCTCGGGCCGGGCCGTCGAGGCGGATCGCGGGTGCAGCGTCTCCGCGACGCCGAGAACCTTCTGGACCATTTCCGGCAGTGGCGTGACCGCCTTCACGACCGCGGCCAGCGTTTCCGCGAGCAGGGGCGAGACGCGCGCGAACTCGCGTAGCGGCTCCGTCAGCGGCTCGTAGTCCTCGGCGCGCGGGAGACGAAGCAGCGACTCCGACCATCCCTGGTGCGTGGCCACCAGGGTCTCCGCGACGTCGCTCAGGCTGCGCGCTGCCGTCTCCAGGGGCCCCACGGCCGTGCGCACGGCCTCGAGGCTCTCCAGCAGGCGCGGCGCGCTCTGCGCGAACGCATAGAGATGATCCGCGAGGGGCTGGAAGTCGTCCGCGCGCGGCAAGTCCGCGGCGGTGGCGGACAGCAGGTCCGCGCTTTCGCTGAGCCGCGCGACCACATCGACGGCAGTCTCCGACGGAGCGACGGTCCGGCCACCCATCCGCGCGAGCGTTTCCGTCTGCGCGGCCACGGCGCGCGCGAGCGCCGCCACCTCCTCGCGGAGGGCGGCGAGGGCGGCGTCGGCAGGAGCGGCTACCCCCGCCGCTTGCGGAGCCATCCGGCGGCGCGGCCTCGACGAAGCGGCGCCCTTCTTCGCGGTCGGCATGCCCGCTCAACCTTAATACAGGAGCGCGCGCGGTTCTATGATGAGCCGTGACCAACGAGCCTTCGACGATCGACGACGCCCGCCGCATCTGGAACTACCACCACGTCAACCACACGCTCGCGCCCGCCGAAGTCATCATCGTCCTCGGCAGCCACGACACGCGCGTGGCCGAGCGGGGGGCGGAGGTCTTCCTGGCCGGATGGGCGCCCCTGATCGTGTTCTCGGGGAACCTGGGAGCGCTCACCAGCGAGATCTGGACGCGCCCGGAAGCCGAGATCTTCGCGGACGTCGCATTCTCGCGCGCGCTTCTTGCCGAGCGTGGGATCCATCCCCGCCGCGTGATCGCGGTGCAGAAGCCCTACATGGAACGGCGCACCCTGGCCACCTTCCAGCAGGCATGGCCCGAGGTCGAGGCGCTGGTGACCTCTCCGCAGATCGGCTTCGACGACTACCCGAATGCCGACATCAGCCGCGACGACGTCATCCACATCATGCTCGGCGACCTGCAGCGGCTGATCGTGTACGCGCAGAGGGGTTGGTCCGCTCCGCAGGAGATGCCCGCCGAGGTCACGGCCGCCTTCGAGCGCCTGGTCGCCGCCGGCTATACACGTCGCCTGTTGCCGCCGGGCTAGGGGCGGGCGACCGCCGCGAGGCGGGTGGTATTCTCGTCCGAGGAGTCCTGCCATGAATCCCGGCGACGTCGTCATCCTCTCCGGCTGTCGCACCGCCATCGGCACGTTCGGCGGGGCGTTCAAGGATGTCTCCGCCGTCGAGCTGGGCACGATCGCAGTCCGCGAGGCCGTGCGACGCAGCGGCGTCCGTCCCGATCAGGTGGACGAGGTCATCCTCGGATGCATCCTGCAGGCCGGCCTCGGCATGAACCCCGCGCGGCAGGCCGCGATCAAGGCCGGCCTTCCGGATTCGGTTCCCGCCACCACCATCAACAAGGTCTGCGGGTCCGGCCTCCAGTCGGTGATGACTGCCGCCCAGGCCATCAAGGCGCGCGACGCGGAGATCATTGTGGCCGGAGGCACCGAGAACATGAGCCGCGCCCCGTACCTCCTGCCGGGCGCGCGCTGGGGCGAGCGGCTGGGCAACGGCACGGTCCTCGACCACATGATCCACGAGGGCCTGACCGACGCCTTCCACGACATCCACATGGGGGTGACCGCGGAGAACCTCGCTGAGCGCTACGGGATCTCGCGCGAGGACCAGGACGCGTTTGCGGCGGAAAGCCAGCGCCGCGCGACCTCCGCGATCCAGCGCGGTGCCTTCGCGGACGAGATCGTGCCCGTGATCGTCCCGGGCAAGAAGGGTGAGGCGCGCGTCGAGACCGACGAGCATCCACGGCCGGGCACCACCGCGGAGTCGCTCGCGAAGCTCAAGCCCGCGTTCAAGAAGGACGGGAGCGTGACCGCGGGCAACGCAAGCGGAATCAACGACGGGGCCGCGGCCCTCGTGGTGGCCAGTGCGGAGCGTGCCCAGCGGCTGGGGCTGGCGCCGATGGCGCGCATCCTCTCCCATGCGTCGGCGGCCGTGGACCCGAGGGTGATGGGGATCGGCCCGGTGCCGGCGGTGCGGAAGGCGCTCGAGAAGGCCTCGCTGGGCGCGGATGCCATCGACCTCTTCGAGCTCAACGAGGCCTTCGCGGCCCAGAGCCTCGCCGTCCTGCGCGAGCTCCAGCTCGACGCGCAAAAGGTCAACGTTCTCGGCGGCGCCATCGCCCTCGGTCACCCCATCGGCGCCAGCGGGGCAAGGATCCTGGTGACGCTCCTCCACGCGCTGCGGTCGCGCCGCCAGCGCCTCGGCCTCGCCGCGTTGTGCATCGGCGGCGGCCAGGGCGTGGCCATGGTGGTGGAACGCCTATGATGGAGCCCTGAAAACCGCCCTGTTTTTCAAAGATTTGGCGTAATTCTTGCTTTTGACAGGGTTGGATGGGTGTCGGGTTCCCGATGGCGACGACACCCATGAAGCTCAAAATGGATGACCCTGCCTCCAAGTCGCTGAGGGACCGTCTCGATGCCCTCCTGCGCCGCGCCCGCGAGATCAGCGCGGAGATCGAGCGGCGGGTCGACGAAGTGACCGCCGAACCTGCCACTTCTGGGCCGCCGGACGCGCGGAAGGCCGAGCCGGCCGCCGCGAACTCGTCAGGGCCCGAGGAAAAACCCGCCAGTTCCGAGGCGGCCCAGGAGG
>QHVP01000651.1 GCA_003222295.1 Acidobacteriota bacterium
CACGAGCACGGGGGACCCGAGGTCCTGCGCTACGAGGACATCCCCGATCCCATGGCCGGGCCGGGAGAGGCCCTCGTCCGCGTGCGCGCATGCGCGCTCAACCACCTCGACATCTGGACGCGCATTGGACAGGCCGGCCGGATGGTCGCGTTCCCGCACATCCTCGGCAACGACATCGCGGGGGAGGTCGTGTCCCTGCGGACTCCCGTGGAAGGGATTGCTCCCGGCGAGCGCGTGATGGTCTCGCCCGGCACTTCCTGCGGACGATGCCTGCAGTGTTTTTCCGGCGAGGACAGCTCCTGCCGCAGCTACCGGATCCTCGGGTACCAGATCCCCGGAGGCTACGCGGAGCTGGTCCGGGTGCCCGTCCAGAACCTCATCTCCCTGCCCGGGCACCTGCCCTTCGAGGAGGCGGCCGCCTTCCCGCTCGTCTTCCTCACCGCCTGGCGCATGCTCGTCACTCGCGCGCACGTGCGCATCGGCGAAGACGTGCTCGTGTGGGCCGCGGGCAGCGGCGTGGGCATGGCCGCCATCCAGGTGGCCAAGCTGCACGGCGCGCGCGTGATCGCGACCGCGGGCAGCGCGGCCAAGCTCGAGCAGGCCAAGAAGGTCGGGGCGGACGCGGTGATCGACCATCACAAGCAGGACGTGGTGGCGGAGGTGAAGCGTCTCACCTCGCGCAAGGGAGCCGACGTGGTGGTCGAGCACGTGGGCGCCGCCACCTGGGAGCGGTCCATCCTCTGCCTGGCGCATCGGGGGCGCCTCGTGACCTGCGGCGCCACCACCGGCGCCACCGGCGCCACCGAGCTGCGGCACCTGTTCGCGAAGCAGCTCTCGCTGCTCGGCTCGTACATGGGAAGCAAGGCGGAGCTGCTGGACGCGGCCGCCTTCTACTTCGCGCACAAGCTCAAGCCCGTGGTGCATACCGTGCTGCCCCTGGCGGAGGCGCGGCAGGCGCACGAGACGATGGAGAAGTCCGAGCACTTCGGAAAGATCGTCCTGCAGGTGGCGTGACCGCGCCAGCGGCCACCATCGCGGGAGTGGCGGCACCTGCGGCCACCATGGCGGGAGTGGCTGTCACTCCGTTCGTGCCCGCTCCGGCCACCGCCGGCGGCCACCGTCAGACCTTGCTCGGATTCTGGTTCCGGCGCGGCCTGCGCTGGGAGGCGCCCACGGAAGACCTGGTGGTCGAGGCGGGCGAGGATGTCCGCCTGCTCGCGCGCGTCACCTGGCACGAGGGGCGGCGCGACGCGCGCCCTGCGCTCGTCATCGTGCACGGGCTCGGCGGCTGCGACGCCGCCGGCTACGCGGTGGCCACGGGCCGTCTGGCCCTCGCCCGGGGATGGCACGTCGTGCGCATGAACATGCGGGGGGCCGGCGACGCGGAAACCCTGTGCCCGAGCCTGTACAACGCGGGGCTGGACGGCGACCTGCTGGCCGTGCTGGCCGCCCTGGCTCCGCACACGCGCGCGCTCGCGGTCGTCGGCTTCTCGCTGGGCGCGAACCTGGCCCTGCTCGCCCTCGCCCGCGGAGGTGATCGTTTGCCTCCCGGCCTCGTGGGCGTGGCCGCGGTGTCGCCGCCGCTGGACCTCGCCGCCTGCGCGGACGCCTTCGAGCGGCCGCCGAACCGTCTGTACCAGGCGTACTTCATGCGCAGCCTCAAGGCGGCCTATCAGCGGCTCCAGCGACTACGGCCCGACCTCTATGAACGCGGGCGTGAGCGGGGCCTCCGCACCATCCGCGAGTATGACGAGGCCATCACCGCGCCCTACGGCGGATACGCGAGCGCGGACGCGTACTACGGCGCCTCCAGCGCGGGCCCGCGGCTCGGCGCGCTGACCCGGCCGGCGCTCGTGTTGGCCGCCCTCGACGACCCGATGGTGCCCGCCGACTCCGTCGCGCGCTGGCCGCTGCCCCTCTCCGGTCTCGTGCAGCGCGAGCTGACCTCCACCGGCGGGCACGTCGGGTTCGTGGCCCGGACCGCGGCGGCGGGCCGGTTCTGGGCGGCCGAGCGCGTGCTGGCGTTCCTCGAGCAGGCGGCGGTGCGAGCGGACACGGACTCGCGCATGGCCGCGCGGACCTAGCGCGCCGCCGGCCTGAGCAGCGGCTCCACCGCGGCCCAGACCAGGTCCGCCATCTTCCGCTGTCCCTCCTCCGTGGGATGGATGCCGTCGGCCTGGTTCAATCGCGGAATGCCCGCCACGCCCTCGAGGACGAACGGAACCAGCACCGCCCCATGCTTGCGGGCCAGGTCGGGATAGATGGCGTCGAAGCCCCGGCCGTAGACGGCGCCGAAGTTCGGGGGCGCCTTCATGCCGAGGAGCACGAGGCGCGGAGGCGGCGATTGCGCGGCCGCGCGCGTCAGGATGGCGTCGATGTTCGCGCGGGTCCCGGCCGGATCCTGTCCGCGCAGGGCATCGTTGGCCCCCGTCTCCAGGACGAAGACGTCGACCTTCTGACGAAGGAGCCAGTCCATCCGGCGGAGCGCCCCCGCCGAGGTCTCGCCGCTCACGCCGGCGTTAACGACGCGATAGGGCAGGCCGGCCTCCTCGACGCGCTTCTCGAGCAGGCCCGGGTAGGCCAGGTCCGGATCGGGCAGGCCGTATCCGGCGGTGAGACTCGTGCCCACCGCGAGCACCACGCCCCTGTCCGCGACGGCGCGTGGGGCGATGGGCACGGCCCTATCCGCGGGCGCGGCCTCGCGGGCGGCCCTGCCGCAGCCGGCCAGGGCGGCGACGAGGGCCAGGCAGAGACACCAGGCGCGCGGGGCCGCTATCATCGGAGGATGCGTGCGCCCCGGCCACAACTTTTGACCCGCGATCCTCGTCAATGACGCTGGACCATGCTGCGCTGTGAATCCCTGTCCAGGACTTTTCTCTCCGGCGGGCACGAGCTGCCCGTCCTGAAAAGTATCACGCTCGACGTGCCGGACGGATCGTTCGTGGCCATCCTCGGACCCTCCGGCAGCGGCAAGAGCACGCTGCTCGGCCTGCTCGCGGGGCTCGACCGCCCCACCACCGGCCGCGTGTGGCTCGACGGCGTCGAGCTCGGCTCCCTCAGCGAAGACGAGCGGGCGCGGCTGCGGGGCGAGAAGGTGGGCTTCGTCTTCCAGTCCTTCCAGCTCATCCCGACCCTGACCGCGCGCGAGAACATCCAGGTTCCCCTGGAGCTGCGCGGCCTCGAGGCGCAGGCGCGGGCGGACGAGCTCCTGGGACGGGTGGGGCTCACCGGCCGGGGTCATCATTATCCGGCCCAGCTCTCGGGCGGCGAGCAGCAGCGGGTCGCGCTCGCGCGCGCCTTCAGCCACCGGCCGCGCGTCCTGTTCGCGGACGAGCCCACCGGCAATCTCGACGCCGCCACCGGGGCCCGCGTGATCGAGCTGATGTCGGAGCTCAACCGCGAGGTCGGGACCACCCTGGTCCTCGTGACCCACGACCAGAGCCTGGCCGGCCGCGCGGGGCGGATCGTGCGCCTGCATGACGGCGCGCTGCTCTCGGATACGGCGGCGGCCTGACCGGATGCGCTTCGCGCTGCTCCTCGCCTGGCGCGAGAGCCGGTCCCCGCGGCGCCTGCTGCTCCTGATGGCCTCGGTGACGGCTGGGGTGGCGGCGCTGGTGGCCATCGGGTCCTTCACGCGGAACCTGCAGGCCTCGGTGCGCGACCAGGCGCGCGCGCTCCTCGGGGCGGACCTGGCCGTGGGCAGCGGCACCGCGTTCTCGCCGCGCGCGGAGAGCCAGATCGCCCGGATCGTCGAGAGCGGGCGCGCGGGCGCCACGGAGCCGCAGGTGGCGCGCGTCACCAGCTTCAGCGCGATGGCGTACGTCCCGCGCACGGCCGGGGCCCGGCCCGTCCAGGCCATGGCCATCGAGGGCGGCTTCCCGTACTACGGGGCCATCGAGACGTCGCCGCCCGGACAGTGGCCCCGGCTCGGCGAGGGCGGCGGCGTGCTCGTCGATCCGTCCCTGCTCACCCTGTTCGACGCGCGCGTCGGGGACGTCCTGAGCCTGGGCGAGGCCAAGCTGGAGATCCGCGGCACCGTCGTCAACTATCCCGGCGACGTGGGCATCCGCTCCGCGCTGGGCCCGCGCGTCTACCTCTCGTCCCGGGACGTCGCGCGCACGGGGCTGCTCCGCTTCGGCTCGCGCGCCCGGTACGACGTGTACATCAAGCTTCCCGCCGGCGTGGACGCGCAGCGCCTCGCCGACCGCAACCGCATCCGGCTCTCGTCGGAGCGGGTGGGCATCCGCACCGTGACCGAGGACCAGCGCTCCCTCAACAATGCGCTGGGCCGCCTCGGCCGGTACCTGTCCCTCATCGGGCTCGTGGCCCTCCTCCTGGGCGGGCTCGGGGTGGCGAGCGCGGTGCGCGCGCTCATGAAGAGGAAGATGGAGACGATCGCCGTCCTGCGCTGCCTGGGCGCCACCGCCTGTCAGATCTTCGCCGCCTATCTCCTGCAGGCGGTCGCCCTCGGCCTCGCCGGCTCCACGGTGGGCGCCGTCATCGGGATCGCGCTGCAATGGTTCCTGCCGCGGGTGATGCGGGGCCTGCTGCCGGTGGACGTCGCGTTCGCGCCCGCTCCCGCCTCCATCGCCGCCGGCCTCGCCCTCGGGGCCTGGGTGGCCGGCCTGTTCTCGCTGCTGCCCCTGCTCTCGATCCGCGACGTGCCCGCGCTCGCGGTGCTGCGGCGCGCCTTCGAACCCCCCGCGCGCGGCCGGCGCGACTGGCGGCGCCTGCTCGCCGTGCTCGTGCTCGTCCTCAGCATCCTTGGCCTCTCCGTCCTGCAGGCTCCGAGCCCCGGCGCGGGGGTCGTCTTCGCGGGCTCCATCGGCGTCGCCCTGGGTGCGCTCTGGGGAGTCGCACTGCTCCTGATGAGGACGGTTCGGCGGCTGTTCCCCACGCGCTGGCCCTACGTGTGGCGGCAGGGGCTGGCCAACCTGTACCGGCCCGCCAACCAGACGGCGATGGTGATCCTCGCCCTCGGCTTCGGCGCCTTCCTGCTCGACACCGTGTACCTCGTGCACCACAACCTCCTGCGCGACCTCCGCGTGGGCGGCACGCAGGACCGCCCCAACCTCGCGCTGTTCGACATCCAGCCCGATCAGCGCGAGGGCGTGCGCGCGTTGATGCAGCGCGAAGGTCTGCCCGCGGAGGCGCCGGTCCCGATCGTCCCCATGCGCATCGCTTCGGTGAAGGGCCGCGCCGCGGGCGCGCTGCTGGCCGAAGGCACGGTTGCCGCCGAGCCGCCCCGGCCCGGCCAGCCCAACCGCTGGACGCTGCGGCGCGAGTACCGCAGCACCTACCGCGACGCCGTGGGCTCCTCCGAGCGCATCGTCGCCGGCCGGCCCTGGGCGGCCGGCTCCTGGGTCTCCGCGCCTCCCGCGGGCGAGCCCGTGCCCATCTCCGTCGAGGCCGGAGTGGCCAAGGAGATGGGCGTGGGCGTCGGCGACCTCGTCACCTGGGACGTGCAGGGCGTGACCATACCCACCCGCGTGGCCAGCCTGCCCGGAGGGACCCCTCGCCTCCGCCCCGCAGACCTTCCTGACCCTCACGCGCGTCTCCGACCCGACGCGGCGCGCGCGGCTGCAGCGCGCGGTCGCGGAAGCCTTCCCCAACGTCACTGCGCTGGACCTCTCCCAGGTGCAGGAGGTCATCGAGAAGGTGATCGCGCGCGTGAGCCTGGCCATCCGATTCATGGCCCTCTTCAGCCTGGCCGCGGGCCTGATCGTCCTGCTGGGAGCGGTCGCGGCCAGCCGGGACCAGCGGATCCGCGAAGGCGTGCTCCTCAAGAC
>QHVP01000121.1:0-9265 GCA_003222295.1 Acidobacteriota bacterium
CTTCTGCGAGATGCCGCCGACGCGCCTTTGCAGCTGTCCGAAGCGGTGCGTCCCGTCGGCCAGCACGCGGATGATCAGCGCCGTCCACTTGTCGGCGATGCGGTCCAGCACCTGGCGCGAGGGGCAGTCCGCGTCGAGCACGTCTCCACGACGCCGTCCGGTCTTGGCCACGGTTACCTCCGGGTGGGTACCTTACCAAAAAGTCGGTACTTGTCAGCCGGGAAGGTGCGGTCCGATACTGGCCGATGGTGGCGCGTCGCCGCCGCAACGGGGAGAAGGCCATGATCCTGGTGACGGGAGCGAGCGGTACGGTCGGTAGCGAAGTCGTGAAGGCCCTGGGCGGCGGCGGGGCGCGCGTACGTGCCGCGTATCGCACCCGCCCGCAGAAGGTGCCCAAGGGCGTCGAGTCGGTCGCGCTGGACTACGACCGGCCGGAGACGGTCCGCCCGGCCCTGAAGGACGTCGAGACGCTCTTCCTGCTGTCCAACACCGTCGACGTCGAGCGCACGGTCGTCGACGAGGCCAGGAAGGCCGGAGTGAAGCGGGTCGTGAAGCTGTCCGTCCTGCGCGCGGAGGACGAGGCGTTCACCTTCGCGCGCTGGCATCGCGGGGTGGAGAAGTACATCGAGGCCTCCGGTCTCCTGTGGACGTTCCTGCGCCCGAACGGCTTCATGCAGAACGTCGTCACCTACATGAGCGAGACGATCCGCAAGGAGTCGGCCCTCTATGCGTCGGCGGGCAACGGTGCCACCAGCCACGTCGACGCGCGGGACATCGGCGCCGTCGGCGCGAAGGTGCTCACGGAGAGCGGGCACGAGGGAAAGGCCTACGAGCTGACCGGCCCCGTCGCGCTCACCTATGGGCAGATCGCGGAGAGCCTGACCGCGGCCCTCGGCCGCCCGATCCGGTACGTCCCCATCTCGCACGCGCAATACAAGCAGGCGGCGATGGCGGCGGGGACCCACGAAGGCTACGCGGACGCGCTCGTGGAGCTGAGCCGCTACTACGAGGAGGGTCACGCGGCGCGGGTCTCGCCGGCGGTCCGGCAGCTCACCGGCCGCGATCCGATCCCCTTCGCGCAGTTCGCGCGCGACTACGCCGACAAGCTGCGCTGAGGGTCAGCTCTTGCCGGGGGCGCGCGGGGGCCGGCACGCGGGTCCAGGTCGTGTAGCGCCCGCGCATCGCGTCGACGAGCACGTCGGCGGGCTGGAGCCGGGCCGCCGCCTCGGGATGGCGCGACTTCCACCGTTCGAGCCCCGCCAGCGCCTCCTCCTTCCTGCGCGACCGTCCGATCTCCAGCAGAGGCTTGGTCGGGACGCGGCGGCCCCCGGGGGTTGCTCCCTTCTTGCGCGACGGGGCGACGCGTGGCGGCTCGCCCGGCTGCTTCTCGTAGTGCGGCGGCCAGGGAGCGTCGCCCAGGCCTTCCGCCTCCTGGCGCGCGGACAGCTCCAGCACGGCGTCCAGCGCGCAGGGATGGTCGTCGATGCCGGCGTGACGGTCACCGATCTGCGCAAACCGCGCGGGCATCGTGCGCAAGGTGAAGTCCTCGGGCCGGCAGGCGTCCAGCTCGTCCCAGGTGAGGGGCGCGGACACGCGCGCGTCCGGCTTGGGCCGTACCGAGTACGCGCTGGCCACCGTCCGGTCCTTCGCGTTCTGGTTGTAGTCGAGGAAGACGCCCTGCCGCTCCTCCTTCCACCAGTGGCTGGTGGCCAGGGTGGGCGCGCGCCGCTGCACTTCGCGGGCCACCGCGAGCGCGGAGCGTCTCACCTGCGTGAACGACCAGCGGCGGTGGAGGCGCACGTTGACGTGGATGCCGCGCGAGCCGGACGTCTTGGGCCAGCCCACGAGACCCAGATCCGAGAGCACCTCGTGGACGACCCGAGCCACGGCCACGAGCTGGGGCCACTCGACGCCGGGCACGGGGTCGAGGTCGATGCGCAGCTCGTCCGGGTGATCGAGGTCCTCCGTGCGCACCGGATGCGGGTGCAGCTCAAGACAGCCGAGGTTGGCCATCCAGGCCAGGGCGGAGGCGTCGCGAGGGACGACCTCTTCCGCGACGCGGCCGGAGGGGAACGCGAGGGCCACGACCTCGATCCATTCCGGCCGCGCGGCCGGCGCGCGCTTCTGATAGAAGAACTCGCCGTGGATGCCGTCGGCGTAACGGACGAGGACGTTCGGCCGTCCGCCCGCGCCGCGCAGGGCTCCCTCCGCCACCGCGAGGTAGTACTGGACGACCTCGAGCTTCGTGATCCCGGCTTCCGGGAAATAGATCTTGCCCGGGTTCGAGACCGCGACCTCGCGCCCGGCCGCCTGGACGACGGCCTTCTCCGCCTTGCCCGCCACGCGCCAAAGGATACGGCCGTCTCGGCTGCGCGGCGAGAGCGCTACTCCTTCGCGCCCTTGGGCTCGTCGAGCGCGTGCACCGCGAGGCGGCGGGTCCGCCGGACGCCGCGACCAGGGCCTTGCTCGAGGAGCTGATCGGCTACCCGGGCGTGCCGAGCGGATGGCGCACGCCGCATCTCGACCGCGCCCCCGCGCCGCTCCTGGGGATCGTCTATCGCAAGGGCGACATGAGGCTCAGCGTCTTCTCGACCATCACGACGTTCGGGACGCCGCAGGACGTCACGCTGCAGGAGCTGCGCATCGAATGCTTCTTCCCGGCGGACGAGGCGACGCGCGCGCTCTTCGCGAAGCGCTGAGGCGGCGGATCAGCGATGGCCGCCCGGGTGCTCGCACCCGGGGAAGCTGGCGAAAAAGACCTGGCCGGTCCACCCGAGCTCGCGCATGCCGATCTCGGAGGAGTAGTACGCGCCCGCGATCCAGCCCTTCAGCTCGTCGAACCGGTCGCGGGTGGTGGGAGGGCGCTTGGGGAGAGGCGGAGGGACGACCACGGCCTCGCCGCGCACCCAGAAGTGAGGCGGCTCGGCCGGCTCCGCGGTGGAGACGGCGGTGAGCAGCTCCGTCTGCTGGCCTTCGGTCAGCGCCTTCCAAGGATGGTTGTAGCGGGCCTGCGCCTCGCCGTCGATCCATCCCAGCGCGCCCAGGAACTTTCGCTGGTTGTCCGGCGTGTCCACGGCGAGGAGCTGGTCGACGAAGGGAGCCACGTTCGCGCGCGTCGAACCCGGCACGATGCGCTCGGCCAGAGAGACGAGCGTCTCCATCTGGTGCGCGTCCAGGAACACCGGCTTCGCGCCGGGCACGCGCGCGCGCGTGTCGGCCACGGCCACACGGTCGGGGTGGGCCAGATGATCGCGGACAGGATGGTCCTGGGCGATGGCGGGCAGCGCCAGCCCGGCCCCGGCCGCGCCCATCAAGCCCTGCAGGACCTCGCGCCGACCCATCTCCGGTCTCTTGATCATGCTCGCCCTCGTCGCTGGTCGCCGACAGTAGCACCGCGCCCGGGCCGGAGACAAGGTCGCTTTCTGGTTTGACCGTCCGGGTGCCCGGAGCTACGCTCCGCCGCCGGGCGCCGGACGATGGGCGCGCGCTGACAGACGAGGGGTGCACGTGCAGAGCAAGACGCAGGAGACCTTCGACGTGCTCGTGGTGGGCTCCGGGGCTTCCGGGGGCTGGGTCGCGAAGCGGCTGACGGAAGCGGGACTGAGCGTCGCCATCCTGGAGGCGGGCCGGCCCCAGTCCGACCAGAACTTCACCGAGCACCGGCCCGAGTTCAGCGCGCCCTATCGCAACCGCGCGCCCGAGGTCATCCGCAAGACGCGGCCGACCCAGAAGGACTGCTACGCCTGCAACGAGTTCAACTACGACTGGTTCTGCAACGACATCGAGGAGCCGTACACGACGCCGAAGGACAAGCCGTTCAGCTGGCAGGGCCGCACGCGCCTCGTCGGCGGCCGCACCAACGTCTGGGGCCGGCAGAGCTACCGCTTCAGCGACCTCGACTTCAAGGCCGCGTCCTACGACGGGTACGGCATGGACTGGCCTCTCGGATACGCCGACCTCGCTCCGTACTACGACCTCGTCGAGGACTACGTCGGCATCACCGGCATCGCGGAGGGAGTGGACGCGCTCCCCGACGGCCGCTTCCATCCGCCGATGGGGATGACCTGCGCGGAGACCCTCTTCCGCAACCGGGTGAAGGACAAGCTCGGGTGGACGACGACCCTGGGGCGCGCCGCCAACATCACGAAGCCCCTCAACGGCCGCTCCCCTTGCCACTACTGCGGGCCCTGCCACCAGGGCTGCGTCATGCACTCGTACTTCAACGCCGCCTTCACGACCGTCGCCGACGCGATGAAGACCGGCAAGGCCACGCTGATCACGAACGCGATGGTCTACAAGGTCCTCACCGACGCCGGCACCAACCGCGCGCGGGGTCTGCTCTACATCGACCGCCTGACGCGCGAGCCCAGGGAGATCCGCGGCCGGGTGGTGGTGCTGTGCGCCTAGGCCCTGGAGTCGGCCCGCGTCCTCTTGAACTCCGCCAGTCGCCAGAACGCGGGCGGCCTCGGCAATTCCAGCGGCGTGCTCGGGCATTACCTGATGGATCACCTCTGGGTGGCGGGCGGGGCCAGCGGCGAGTTCCCGGAGATCGCCGACAAGGCGACCATGGGCGGACCCCAGCGCCCGGACGGCCTCTACGTCATCCGCTTCCGCAACACCAAGGACAAGAAGTACGACAAGTTCCTTCGCGGTTACGGATTCCAGGGTGGAGGCTCGACCAGCTTCAACTGGCGTGCCCCCGGCTTCGGGGAGGAGTTCAAGAAGGGCTTCCGCGATCCCGTCACCAGCGTGGGCCTGGCCGGCTTCGGCGAGTGCCTGCCGCGCTACGAGAACTTCGTCGAGATCGATCCTTCCGGCCAACTGGATGCTTTCGGCATTCCCGTCCTGCGCATCCAGATGTCGTGGGGTGACAACGAGCGGGCGATGGTCGCGGACATGGCGGAGTCGGGCGCGGAGATGATGGACGCTGCGGGCGCGAAAAACATCCGGCCCTACGCCATCCCGGACCGGGTACCCGGGTACGGGATCCACGAGATCGGCGTCGCGCGCATGGGCGAGGATCCGAAGACGTCGGTGCTGAACCAGTTCCAGCAGGCGCACGACGTCGCGAACCTGTTCGTGATGGACGGGGCCGGCTTCACGTCCGGGGCCTGCCAGAACCCGACCCTCACCATCATGGCCCTGGCCGTGCGCTCGACCGACTACCTGATGGACGAGATGAAGAAGGGCAGCCTGTAGGCGCCGCGTCAGCCGACGATGCCGCGGCTCGAGATCCGGGAGAACCAGAAGGTCAGCGCGCGGGGTCCGGCAGCAGGCTCGCCAGCAGGAACACGAGGGGCGCGTTCCAATTGATGGCGATCTCGTTCGACGCGTACGAACCCTGGTCGTCGCGATAGCGGCGGGCGGGCGGCGTGGCCGGCATCGCGTCGATGACGGGATCGCCGCCGTATCGGTTGGGACCTCCGGAGAGCATGCCTGGCCACGGCTCCGCATTGGCATCGGCGCCGCTGGGCCGGTGGTGGGGGTGGCGATAGGGCCGGACGCCGAGCTGCGTCACCCAGGAGAGGGCGAAGGTGTTGCGGCCCAGCAGGTAGTGGAGGTTCTCCGCCGCCGCGTCCAGGAGGGCAGGATCGGGCTGCAGCGCGTACGCGAGGGCAAGGGCGACTCCGTAGTTGGCGACCACGCCGTTGGAACCCCAGACGTAATCCGTCGGGCGCAGACTGATGCGGTACGGGTTCGCGCGCGTGCGCGCCACCAGGGCGGCGCCGGCCGCGGCGGCGTCCACGCGGATGCGCGCGCGCACGGCCTCGTCCGTCGCGGGCTGGCGCGAGAGCGCGTAGGTGAACAGGGCGAGGCTGCGCACGTCCGGCCACGAGGGCGGGCCGTTGCCCAGGATGGGGTCGAAGGCGGCGAAGCTCGAGGTGAAGTAGGCGTTGTACTGTGATCCGCCCGTGGTCCGGAACAGCTCCGCCGCCGCCCACAGCGCCTCGTCCGCGCAATTGGTGTCGCCGTATTCGCCCGTCTGCACGCCGCAGCAGTTCCGGAAGACGACGCTCGGGTTGCGCGCGAGCCAGGCCCAGGCGCGCTCGGCCGCAGCCAGGACCGTGCCCGCGAACTCCGGGTCGAACGGGCGGAAGACGCGCGCGGCGATGGCCATCACCGCGGCGAAATCGCCGGTGGCACACGAGCTCTTGTAGGGCGCGGACCCGGTGCCGATCACGTAGCGCGGCCCGCCGTCGTCCGCCTCCGGCATCACGAAGCTGCCGAAGCGCTCGCTGGTGAGCTTGTGCCACACGCCGCCGTCCGCGTCCTGCATCTTCAGCATCCAGCGCAGGTTCCACCGTGCCTCGTCCAGGAGGTCGGGAACGCCGTTGCCGGACTCCGGGATCTGCAGGTTCGCGGCGGCGACGCGCTCGGGAAAGGCCTCGTACGCCCAGAGCAGCTCGCCCGTGCTGATCCCGGAGTTCACCACGTACTTGCCGTAGTCGCCGGCGTCGTGCCATCCGCCGCTTCCGTCCACGGCGCCGCTCGCGCCCGCGGAGGCGTGGAAGAGCGCGTCCGGGTTGCGCGTGCCCGCGACGTGACACGCGGGGTGGGAATAACCGGGATGCAAGGGGGCGAGGTCCACGGCCATCCCGCAGCGCTGGCCGTAGAAGGCGCGCGACACGAGGAGGAACGCGCGCGCGTAGACGTCGGGGGCGACCTCGAAGTCGTCGCTGGTGCCGAGGCCGGCTACGTCGAGGTAGAAGGAGCCGGTTTCGGTGAGGGCGGAGAAGTCAGCGAGGCGCACGGTGTCGCCGGTGTCGGGATCGGCCAGCGCGGGCCCGAGGGTGCCGCCCGCGATCTCGGCGCCGTCGCGGGTGCGCCGGACGCTGAAGGCGCCGGTGGCCCGCGCGTCCGTCACCATGGCCAGCTTGGGCCGCGCCGGCAGGTAGCCGACCTGGTCGACCTTGACCCCTTCGCTGACCGCCGAGCGCACGGCCTTGTTGCTCGCCCGCCCCGCCGCCGTCCCGCAGGCGGCCAGGAGCACTGAGAGCCCGACCTGGGCCCGCCATCGCGATGAAGGACGCATCGTACCCTCCGTCGAGAGTGTCGCCTCTTGGCAGCCTACGCCCGATCCGCGCGAGCGCCTGAACGCGCTTTCAACCTGAAATCGCTTTCAGGAATCTGGCGGCGTAATCCGTTGACATGCTTCCAGCGCGGCCCCTATGATCCCTCCACTTCTCTAGTCGGTTGACGGCCACCGTCCCTGATTCTCCCGGGTTTTCCATCGGAGCCCTCATGAAGCTGGGTTTGGACACCAACCGTCCCATCGGCGATCCGCGCCGGGCCCCCAGGATCGTCCACTGTCGCGAGGAACAAATGACCGCTGTCCAGTTTGCCCGCCGTCGCGCCGCGCTCTTGCTGGTCGCCCTCGCCTGCTCGACGCTCGCCGTCCGTCCCGCGTTCGCGCAGAGCATGACCGGCAGCTTGACCGGCACGATCGTCGACCAGACCGGCGCCATCGTCGTCGGCGCCGACGTCACCCTGATCAACGAGGCTTCGCGCGACGTCCGTCGCACGAAGTCCAACTCGGAGGGCTACTTCGCCTTCGCCGCCGTCCCCTCCGGCACCTATACCGTCGCCATCGAGACGCCGGGCTTCGCGAAATACGAGCAGAAGGGGGTGGGCCTGAAGGTCGGCGACAGCCGCTCGCTGCGCACGATCAAGCTCGACGTCGCGGGCCTGGCCGAGGAAGCCACGGTCACCGCCGTGGCCGAGCTCGCGCCCCTGAACTCGGGCGAGAAGAGCGCCACCTTGACCTCGGAGCAGATCCTCAACTTCTCGACCGTGGGCCGCAGCGCCGCCGAGCTCTTGAAGGTCCTTCCGGGCCTGACGCCGGTCTCCGGCGGCGTCAACAACCGTCCCAACTTCTCGGGCGAAGTCATCGGCATCAACGGCAACGGCGAGGGTGGACAACAGAGCGCGGCCGGCAACTACTCGGCCAACGGCACACGCACGGAGGCCCTCGACATCACGGTGGACGGCGCCCCCGGCGCCGACCCCGGCTGCAACTGCGCGACCTCCGTCAACCCGAACTCCGAGATGGTCGCGGAGTTCAAGGTCCTCCAGTCGAACTTCGGAGCCGAGCACGCCAAGGGCCCGGTGGCCATGACCGTGGTCAGCAAGGCGGGTGGACGTGACTTCCACGGCACCCTCTACACCTATTTGCGCGACTACCACCTGAACTCGAACGAGTGGTTCGCCAACAAGGTGGGCAGCGAGAGGGTCAAGAGCAAGTTCCTCTATCCCGGCTTCAACGCAAGCGGTCCCGTGCTCATCCCCGGCACCGGCTTCAACAAGAACCGTGACAAGCTGTTCTTCTTCCTCGGCTACGAGCGCTTCCAGCAGCGCCTGGACACCGGCTTCGTCAAGTCCTGGGTGCCCACGACCGCGATGCGGAACGGCGACTTCAGCCAGGCCGCCAACCTCGGCCTCTCCGGCGGTGGCGTCAATACCGTCCCCAACTTCCCCGGCGGCATCGTGCCGGGCAACCTGATCGACCGCGGCGGACGAGCCCTCCTGAACACGTTCCCCCTCCCCAATGCCGATGCGCATGCGACCGGCGGCTACAACTACGTGGACAACCTGCTCGTCGACCAGAACGGCACCCAGCTCCTCGGCCGCCTGGACTACAACGTCAGCGAGAACACGAAGATGTTCGTCCGCTACAACCGCCAGCGTGAAGTCCAGCCTTTCGTGATCGGTCTCTGGTGGCGCAACGGCGAGCGCCAGGTCCCGTATCCCTCTTCGATCAGCGCGGCCAACAAGTCCGACTCCTACACCGCGAGCCTCACCCACGTCTTCAACCCCACGCTGACCAACGAGACGGTCTTCGGGTACACCTTCATCGACTTCCCGAACGCGATCGACGATCGGAGCAAGATCTCGCGCCAGGCCCTCGGCTATCCCTATCAAGGCGTGTTCGGCCAGAGCAACGACCAGATCCCGTCGATCGACGCCGGCGGCTGGGGCAACAACGGCCCTCTGCTCTACAACCCCGGCGGGTTCGACCCCGTCCTCTACGCCACCAAGTGGCAGTTCTCGGGCCAGAGCAACCTGACCAAGGTCCTGGGAACGCACACCTTCAAGGGCGGGGTCTACTACGAGCACGTCATCAACAAGCAGCCCGGCAACGGCGACAGCAACGGCCTCATCGAGCTCGCGACCTGGGACGGCAGCAGCAGCGGCAACACCTTTGCCGACCTCCTGACCGGACACGGATCGCAGTACCAGGAGACCTCCAAGAACGTCGTCCACAACA
>QHVP01000121.1:9284-13386 GCA_003222295.1 Acidobacteriota bacterium
CGTCGCCTACGAAGGTCCTTGGTATGACCGCAACGGGATCGGCATGGCCGTGTTCGATCCGAGTATCTACGACCCGAAGGCTCCCGGCAGCACCTTCCCCGGTGTCACCTGGACGGCCAAGGACTCCAGTATCCCGCTCTCGGGGACCAAGAAGCCACCCATCTACTTCACCCCGCGCGTGGGCTTTGCCTATGACGTCAAGGGCACGGGCAGCACGGTGTTCCGCGGCGGCTTCGGCATCTACCGCTACCACGAGCCGCAGGCCATTTATTCCAGTCTGCTCGACCTGCCCGCCGGGTTCCGTTGCACCAGTGTCGGCAGCGCCTACCAGCGCTCCGATCTCGATCGGCTGGGTGGTGGCAACGTCGTGTTCAATGGTGCCACGATCGCCCTCGACGACAGGAAGCAGCCGGTGACCTACTCCTGGAGCGCCACCCTCAACCAGCGGCTGCCCTGGTCCATGAACCTCGAGATGGGCTACGTGGGCAACAAGCAGAACGACCTGCGCAACGAAGGCGTCGCCAACTACAACCCGGTCCCGCTCGGGGCCATGATCAACGACCCGACCGGCGATCCCAACCAGTACCGCCTGCTCAGGAACTACGGAGACCTGAACGTCTTCCGGCACAGCATCTACAGCAACTATCACGGGATGCAGTCGCTCCTGAGCCGGCAGCGGGGAAGGTTCAACTTCACCCTGGCCTACACGTTCTCGAAGGCCCTCGGCATCCGCTCCGCAGGAAACGGCCCGGCCGCGGTCTCCGAGTACCTGAAGGACGCGCGTGGCAATCCGATCGACACGAGGTCCTTCAACTACGGGGTGGCCTCCTTCGACCGGACGAACGTGGCCACCGCGTCCTATAGCTGGCAGCTCGGCAACTTCAAGAGCGGCGGTATCGCCAACGCCATACTCGGCGGCTGGCAGGTCACCGGGATCTCGACCTACATCAGCGGGGCTCCGCTTCAGGCCTTGACCAACACGAATTTCGGGATGACGGGGACTCTCGCCGATGGCAGCGACATCAGTGCGACCCGCGTCTCGGGGTCACCTTCGGTGCCGGCCCAGCCGGTGCTCACCTGCGACCCGACGAGCGGGGTCCCGGACGGCTTCTACTTCAACCCGAGCTGCTTCGCGGCGCCGACGCCGGGCCAGAACGGGAACTACATCTTCCCGTACATCAAGGGCCAGCCCTACACCAATCACGACCTCTCGCTGTTCAAGAACTTCAGCATCGGCAGCAAGGGCCAGAAGCTGCAGTTCCGGACGTCGGCCTACAACGTGTTCAACCACCCGATCGCGTTCCCGGATCCGACGGCCAACTTGACGCTCAACTTCACCAACGGGGTCCTCTCGAACCCCGAGTTCGCGAAGAAGAACGACAACAACAAGTTCGGACGGCGGATCATCCAGCTCGCTCTTCGGTATAGCTTCTAGGAACGACCTGAAAACCCGTCGGACGTGAGAGCGGGCGCTGCCTCGAGGCGGCGCTCGCTCCTCATACCCTCTATAATCAGGTCCGGAACCCGACGGTGACACGCACCCCTGCCCTGTTCGTGATCCTGGCCTTCTCGGCCGCGCCCCTGGCCGTCGCGCAGTCGGAGGACCCCAAGGCGCTGATCGAGGGCGCCCTGGCCGACCACAAGGCCGGCCGCTTCCCCGAGGCGATCGCGGCCTATCAGCGCTTCCTGGAGATCCAGCCGGGCAACGTCGAGATACGGTCGAACCTGGGCGCGGCCTTGTCCCACGAAGGCCGCTACGCGGAGGCAATCGATCAGTATCGCCAGGCCCTGGCCGTGGATGCGACGCGCACGGCGGTGCGAGTGAACCTTGCCCTCGCCCTGTACAAGGCCTGGGAGATCGCGGAGGCGGCCCAGGAGCTGGAGAAGGTGGTGGCGGGTCAGCCCGGCAACAAGACCGCGCGGCTTCTCCTCGCCGACTGCTACCTGCGCACGGGACAGTTCAAGAAGGTCGTCGAGGCCCTCGCGATTCTCGAGCCGACCGCCGCCGACGACCACGCCGTCGCCTACCTGATGGGCATGGCCCTGATCCTCGACGAGCAGCCGGCGCGCGGCCAGGTCCTCATCGACCTCATCCTCCGTGCCGGCGACTCGGCGCAGGCCCGCCTGCTCATGGGAGTGACCCGTCTCATGGCCGCGGAGCCGGCCGCGGCCCGGGACGACTTTGCGCGCGCGGTGGAGCTCGATCCCAGCCTCCCGTCCGCGCACGCGAGCCTGGGCCAGGCGCTGATGCAGCTCGGCGACACCGACGGCGCGGCCCTGCAGTTCCAGAAGGAGCTGGAGGGCAACCCGAACGACTACGACGCGAACCTCTACCTCGGGGTGATCCTGCGCCAGGGTCAGCGCTACCCGGAGGCGATGAGCCGGTTTCGACGAGCGCTCTCCGTGCGGCCGGCCTCGTCCACCGCGCGTTATCAAGTGGGCTCGCTCCACCTCGTGCTGGGCGACGTCGAACAGGCGCGCCAGGTCCTGGAGACGGTCGTGGCGGAGGAGCCGAAATTCGTCGAGGCCCACGTGTCGCTGGCCACGGTCTACTACCGCCTGAAGCGCAGGGAGGACGGGGACAGGGAGCGCGCGATCGCCAAGGACCTCACCCGGGACATCCAGGCGGAGCAGCCGGGAGCCAAGCCGGGATTGGGGCCGGCCTATCGTGGCGGTGCGATGCCCGCGGCGCCGGAAGGCTCGGCCAAGCCCCCGGACAAGACACCGCCGCCGATGGACCGCTGACGTGACTCCGGCCTCCGCCCTCCTCGGCGTCATCCTTGTCCTCGCCCCGCCGATTCCTTTCGATGAAGTGGCCAGGAAGGCGGCGGAGGCGCGCGACAAGGACCAGCTCGACGAGGCCATCCGCTGGTATCGCGAGGGTACGCGCCTGCGGCCAAGCTGGGACGAGGGACTCTGGTACCTGGCCACGCTGCTCTACGAAGAGGACCGCCTCGCGGAGGCTCGCGATGCTTTCCGGCGGTTCCTGGTGGTCAAGCCGGAGACGGGGCCGGCCTGGGCGCTGCTCGGCATGTGCGAGTTCAGGCTGAAGGGGTACGAAGCCGCGCTGACCAGCCTCCAGAAAGGCACCGAGCTCGGCTACGGGACCAACACCGCGGTCCAGCGGGCGGCCTGGTTCCACCTTGCGATGCTCCTGGTACGGGCGGGGCAGTTCGAGCTGGCGGTCCGGCCGCTCACGTTCCTCGCCCGCAGCGAGCCGGAGTCGGAGGCTCTGGTCGAAGCGGCCGGCCTCATGCTCCTGCGCGTGCCGAAGGTTCCCGCCGACATCACGACGGACGAGCGCGACCTCGTCACGCGGGCCGGTCGAGCGGCCTACGCCCACCTCTCGCGCAACGGGGAGGAGGCGCAACGGAGGTTCAAGGACCTGCTCGAGCGCTACCCCCGCGCGCCCAATGTCCATTACGCGCACGCGATCTCTCTCCTCACCAGCGATTCCGACGCCGCCCTGGCCGAGTTTCGCAAGGAGATCGAAGTCCAGCCCGAAAGCGTCTTCGCTCGCCTGGACCTGGCCTTCGAGCTCATGCGGCGCGGCGACTTCGCGGATGCCCTCGTTCCCGCGAAGGAGGCGGTCCGTCTCGCACCGCAGCTCTTCGCTTCGCACAACGCCCTCGGGCGTGCCCTGGTCGAGACGGGGTCTCTCGAGCCGGGCATCGTGGAGCTGGAAACGGCGGTGACGCTCGCTCCCGACAGCCCCGAGATGCACTTCGCGCTGGCGCGGGCCTACGCCAAGGCGGGCCGCAAGGACGATGCCGCCCGTGCTCGGGCCACCTTTGCCGAGCTGGATCGAAAGCGGCGCGAGAAGAGGGAAGACCCGCTCGTCGAGACGAAGAGCGCGGGGCCCGGTTGAAAGGCGCCGTCGGAGCGGGTGTGGCCGCGATCGCCCTGGGGTTGGGAGGGGCGGCGATTCCCGGCGATGGGGGAAAGCCCACGTTCTCGGACGTCACCGAAGCGGCCGGGATCCGCTGGGGGATCACGCGCACGGCTCTCCGCGGCTGGAACCTGGTGGAGACGATGGGCGGTGGCGGCGGCTTCGTGGACTACGACGGCGACGGACGGCTCGACATCTACCTGGTGTCGTACT
>QHVP01000652.1 GCA_003222295.1 Acidobacteriota bacterium
CCTGGTCGCCGCCGTCAGCTACCGTGGCCTCGAATTCAACGCCCGCCTGTTGATCGGCACACTGCTCGCCGAGCTCGTGCTGCTCGCCGTGTTCGTCGCCTTTGCCGTCCCGGCCATGAAGCCGGAGCACTTGACGCCGGTGCTGGGAAAGGGGATTCCTGGCGTTCTGGCCGGAGCCGCGATCTTCTTCTGGAGCTGGGACGGGTTCATGCGGACGGCCATCATGGCCTCGGAGATCAAGGACCCTCGGCGGACCATCCCGTTCGCCATCGTAGGCGGAATCGGCTTCGCCGCCATCGTCTTCCTTGCCGTGGGGGCGGCGACGCTCGCCGTCTTGGGGCCAGGGGCAATGGCGAGGAACGACGTGCCGATCTTCACCGCGAGTCAACGGGCCATCGGCCCATGGGGCATCTGGATCGTCCTGGCGGCGGCATGGCTGGACACGCTCACCGAGGCACTGGGCGACCTCCTGACCGCCACCCGGGTCGCCCTTGCGATGGGTAAGGCGCACGAACTTCCGAAATGGCTCGCGGCCGTCCACCCGCGCTTCCGCAGCCCCCACCATGCCGTCCTGGCTCTTGGCCTCGCCTGCGCAGTCCCGGCATTGCTCTTCGATCTGCGCCCGGTGCTGGAGGCCGCCAACGTCTTCACCCTGGTGTGGTATGGGATCGTCCATTTCGACGCGCTGCACCTGCGCAAGGGGCAACGCTTGACGTGGCCCATCGTCTCCTGGGTCGGCCTCGCGGGTTGCCTCGCGCTCTTCGCAGCGTTGCCGGTCTGGGCGCTCATCACGGGTGGAGTGATGCTCGCCGCGCTCACCGGCGTCCGCTGGCTCGTGCGTCGACAGGAATCGAGTCTGAAGACCTGAAGAGACCGTGAAGATCCCGTAAGGATCTCTTCAGGAACCAGCCGGGAGCGCGCGGAATATGATGAAGGCCGACGATGCGCCTCCTTGTCATCGAGGACGAAGCGAAGGTCGCGCGCGCGCTCGACGACGGCCTGTCCCGGGAAGGGTACGAGGTCACGGTGGCCAGGACCGGCGAAGAGGGGTACTACCTCCTCGATTCGGCGCCCTTCGACCTCGTGGTGCTCGACCTGATGCTGCCCGGCCGCGACGGCCTGGAGGTCCTCGCCACGATGAGGAGCCGCAATCGCGGCATCCCCGTCTTGATCGTGACCGCGCGCGACTCCGTTGAGGACCGCGTGATCGGACTCGACGCGGGGGCCGACGACTACCTCGTGAAGCCTTTCGCGTTCGCGGAGCTGCTGGCGAGGATCCGGGCCCTCTCGCGGCGCGGACGCTCAGACGCTCCCGTCCGGCTGAAGGTCTCCGACCTGGAGATGGACGCCTCCACGCGGCGAGTGTCGCGCGGCGGACGGACGCTCGATCTCACCGCACGCGAATTCGAGCTGCTCGAGTACCTGGTGCGCAACGGCGGCCGCGTGGTCTCGCGCGAGATGCTGGCTCGTGACGTCTGGAAGGAAACCGGCCGCGCCACGCCCCTCGACAACGTCATAGACGTGCACATCGCGCGCCTTCGCCGCAAGGTGGACGACACCGCGGAGCCCAAGCTGATCCACACCGTACGTGGGGTCGGATTCATGATCGGCGAGTCCACCTCCTGACCATGCGCCTGCGGCCCCGCCATGTCCGGACCCGCCTCACGCTGTGGTACGTCGGCGTCCTCTCCGCCGTGCTCGCGGTCTACATTGCTTCGACCCTCCTGTTCATGCGCGTCTCGCTCCATCGGCAGCTCGACGAGGGCCTCCGCGCAGAGTCCGGCCATCTCGTGGAGCGGCTGACGTCGGCGCCGGAAGGAGCAATGGCGGCGGCCGGTTCCGCGGGGAGCGGCGATCCGGGAAGCCTGGCCGAGGCCTGGTCGCCGGCCGGCGAACTGCTCTATCGCAGCCCGCGTCTGGGTACGCAGGTGCTGGGCCGTCCGGCGGAGACGACGCCGGCCTCTGGCTCGATCAACAACCTCACGCTTGCGAACGGGACGCCCCTGCGCGTCCTCACGCAGCGGCAGGCGATCGGCGGCCACGACGTCGTCATCCGTGTGGGCGTCAGCGAGGAGAATCTCCACCACGAATGGCGCGAGCTCCTCACCGGAATAGCGTTCGGCCTTCCCGCCGCCATCCTGATCGCGGGCTTTGCCGGCGACTGGCTGGCCCGCCGCGCCCTGGGGCCACTCGAACGCATGGCCAGCCACGCCGAGAGGTTGACCGCGGACAACCTCGGCGAACGCCTGCCGGTGGAGAACCCCGACGACGAATTGGGCCAGATGGCGCGGGCCTTCAACCTGTCCCTGGCCAGGATCGAAGCCTCGTTCGCCCAGCTGCGTCGCTTCACGGCCGACGCGTCTCACGAGCTGCGGACGCCCCTGACCGCGATCCGTGCCGTGGGGGAGGTCGCTCTCCAGGATCGCCGTGATGCCGACCATTACCGCGACGCCATCGGCAGCATGCTCGAAGAGGTCGACCGGCTGTCCCACCTGGTTGGGAGCCTGCTCGTCCTCTCACGCGCGGATACCGGCGTCGGCCTCCACCGGCAGGAAGCGGTCCTCCTCGAGCTGACACGCGAATCCGCCGCGCTGCTCGAGATCCTCGCCGAGGAGAAGGGGCAGCGCATCGAAGTGCGTGGCGATCCGTCCGTGAGAGCAGACGTCGACAGGCTCATCTTGCGACAGGCGCTGATCAACCTGATCGACAACGCGATCAAGTACTCGCCTCGCGGAGGAGCCATCGGGATCGACGTTCGGCGCCATCCGGACGGCAGGGCCGTCATCGAGGTCTCGGACGAAGGACCCGGCATCGCCGAGGCCCATCGTTCGCAAGTGTTCGAGCGTTTCTACCGCGTCGACAAGGCTCGTTCACGCGACGAGGGCGGAGCCGTGAAGAAGGCAGGGGGAGCACGTTCCACGTTGTCCTCCCCGCCGCCGAAACGTCGAAGCACGGTGAGGTCAGGGCGGGATGACTCTCCCTCGGGCCGCCATGCGGCGGCCGATCAGCGTGATGGTGGGCGTCATCGCGGTCGTCCTCGCCGGGACGATGGCCCTGGCGCGGATGCCGCGGGACATCCTCCCCAACCTGGGCATTCCGATCATCTACGTCAGCCCTACGGAGGGATGGAGCGGCCCCGGCGGTGGAGCCGTGACGCTCGAACCGGCCAACCCCGGGACCGCCATCTGCTATCCTCGTTCCATGCTGTGGATACCGCTCGCGTTGGCCGTGATTGCCGCTCCCGACGCGCCCCTGCCCCCGCCGGCGAAGGCACGAGCGGCGGCAAGGCCTCATGCCCGGCTGCCGTTCATCGAGGACGACTACCCGCGCGCGCTCTCGGAGGCGCGGCGCCTCGG
>QHVP01000122.1 GCA_003222295.1 Acidobacteriota bacterium
TGAGGTCGGGCCTGAACGCGCCCGCGGCGTCCGCGACCGCGGACGCGTAGTCGAGGTACACGTGCCCGTTGCGGCGCGCGTAGTCGGACATCCAGGCGTTCAGCGCGCGCAGCGTGGCCGGCGGCCGGTCCGTCGTGCGGATCAGGGCCTGGCCGGCCGCATCGCGCTTGTCGTCCGCCACCGGGAGAATGGAAGCGAGCACGACGCGCACGCCGTGAGCCTTGGCCAGCTCCGCCATGCTCGCGAGGTTGTTCTCGATGGCCTCCGGCGCGATGGGTCCGCTGTTGCCGGCCACGTCGTTGGTGCCGGCCAGGATCACGACCACGTCGGGGTCGAGGGCGAGCACGTCCGCCCGGAAGCGGACGAGCATCTGTGACGTCGTCTGGCCGCCGATGCCGCGGTTGACGTAGGGCTTGCCCGGGAAGAACCCGCCGTAGCCGGCCTTCGACCAGTTGTCGGTGATCGAGTCGCCGAAGAAAACGACTCGCGTCTGGCCGGGCGCTTTCGGGGCCAGGGCGGCGTTGGCCGCGGAAAAGCGCGCGAGCCGTCCGTAGTCGAAGGCCACGAACTCCAGGCAGGCCACGCGCTCGCTGCTCTCGAACCGGCGGCAGGAGCTGGGCCAGACCGGGTACCGCCACTCCGCGGGCGCGAGCGCGTACTGGCCGGGGAACGCGATCTGCGGCGGGCCGGGGGTGGCAGTGGGGGGGGGCGCGGGCGACGCGACCGCCGACGCGGCCGTCTGCGCGGCCGCGGAAAGGGGCGCCGCGGCGCAAAGTAGAGCAGCGCATCCGAAAACGGGCACGATCAGTCGTGTCATCGAGGTTCCTCCATCGAGCTAGAGTCGCGGCGTCGGCGGCTTGACCGGCTGCCCCGGCCACACGCCCTTGCGCCGCAGCGTCCGCCGGAACAGCTTCTCGCCCGCGGCCGCGTACAGCGTATCGAGCTGCGGTCCGGCGAAGACCATGCGCGAGGGCGGTGGGCCGGGCGGCCCGGCAAGGATCGCGTTGAGCCGTCCCGGCTGATCGAACACCTGCACGCCGACCGCGGACGCGACGTACAGGAAGCCCTCGCTGTCCACCGTCATGCCGCCGAGAGCAGCGGGCCCGGCTTCGGGCCGTTCGACGCGGAAGAACGGCTGACCATCGCGCAGCGTTCCGTCCGGAGCGATCCGATACGACCAGACCGCACGCCCATCCGGATCCGCGATGGCCAGCACCGATTGGTCAGGAGACAAGGCGAGCGTGCCCGCGGCCTCGGCGCTCTCCAGCGCCATGCGTACGCGACCGTGCGCGTCCACGATCGACACGCGCCGATGCCTCGGGTCGGTCAGCCACACGTCGCCGCGCGCGCCGATCGCGAAGTCGGCGGCCTTAAGGCCGCGCTCGACACAGGCCGCCCGGCGACCCTGCGCGTCGAAAGCGGTGATGCCGCATCCGTCGGTCAGCGCCGCGTGGAGCCGTCCGTCGGGGTGGAAGGCAAGTGAATGCGCGCTCGTCTCGGCGGCGAACCGGCTCGATTGCGCCGTCGCATGCGCGACCTCGCCGATCCCCTGCGCATCCGAGAAGTAGACGTCTCCTTCGCGGCTCGTGGCCAGGCCGCGAATGGGACCGCGGGCTTGCGCGACCAGCTGCCACTCCGGAGCGGCCGGATCCAGGATCTCGGTCGCGTAGTGCCGCTCCGCTCCCGGCTTGCCCCGGGAGGCCACGATCGGCTGCGTCCAGTCCCGCCACAGCCAGCGCAGCGCATCCGGCAGCACCGCGGATCCATGGATCGCGTCGTGGCCCCGATCCCCTTCCACGAAGCGCACGTTGTACCCGGCGTAGTCGAGCGCGCTGGCCAGGCCCTGGTTCCCGATCCACCAGTTGCCGCTGTAGATGTTGAGGTCGCGGCTGCCGTCCTGGAGGAACACGCGAAGCGGTTTGGGCTCCGTCTTGCGGACAAGCGTGGCATAGCCGTCGCCGCCGCGGAGGCCGGTGTAGGAGCCGATGAACGAGAGCACGCGCCGGAACGCGTCCGGCCGGTTCCAGGTCGCGGTGAACGCGCAGATGCCGCCCGAAGAGGATCCCCCGATCGCGCGCAGGTTCGGATCCGGGCTGATCGCGGACGTCTTCGCGACCTCCGGCAGCAGCTCCTCGATCAGGAAGCGGGCGTAGCGGTCGCCGAGGCCGTCGTACTCGAACGAGCGGTCGTAGCGCGCTTGCTCCTCCGCCGAGCGCGCGGGCAGGACGCCGGGATCGACGAAGAGGCCGATGGTGACCGGCATCTCGCCCTTGGCGATGAGGTTGTCGAACACGACCGGCACCCGCCAGCGGCCCTCCTCGGCCACGTAGCCCTTTCCGTCCTGGAACACCATCAGCGCGGCCGGCGTCTCCGGTCGGTACTGGGCGGGGACGTAGACCCAGTAGTCGCGCTGCGTGCCCGGGAAGATGCGGCTCGTCCAGGAGTGTTTGGTCACGGTGCCCGAAGGGACACCGGCGTGCCGCTCCGAATCCGGGCCCAGGGGATAGTCGGTCTGGGCCGCCGCCGGCGCGGCCAGCACTCCCAGCGCTACGATCATCGCGAGACGCATCGCATCGCCCTCCGGGTCCGCGCGCACTCTACACCGGCGCGACGGTCACTGAGCGGGCGGCCTGGCGGGAAAATTGCACTTGGCCGACGATATGACTGTGGACTACCTTGCCGAGAGCCATGCCCCCACGCGCGAGGAGATCGACCGGACCCCCGGCCTGGTCGTGCTGGAGTTCGGCACGGACTGGTGTGGGTTCTGTCGCGCGGCCGCGCCTCAGGTCGAGAGCCTGGTGCGCCGGCATCCCCGGGTCAAGCTCTGGCCCAACCTGGTGTTCCTCCGGGACGGCGTCGTCGTGCGCCAGCTCGCGCGCCCGAGCGTGGCCGAGCTGCACGACGCCTTCGAGGCTCTGGCCGGGCCCTGACCTCCGGCCTCAGCGCGGGCCCAGCTTACGTTCCAGGAACTCCGCGGTGGCCGCGTCGACCTTGACCCAGTTCGAGTGCCGCATGAAGTGGTGCGTGTCGTCGGGGATCACGAGCTCCTCGTAGGGCACCCGCGCCGCGGCCAGGCGTTGGACGAGGTCCACCGTCTGGGCGAAGCGCACGTTGCGATCGTCGTCGCCGTGGATGAGCAGCACCGGCGATTTCCACGTCGCGACCTGCGAGATCGGTGACGACCGCCAGGCCGCGTCCAGCGCCTCACCGAGGTCCGGCGCCGTCTCGTAGCGGTCGCGGGTCAGGAGAGGACGGGCCCGCTCGCCGGCCCAGTCATGGACGCCGTGGATGTCCACTCCGGCCGCGAACAACGCGGAGTCGCGGGCGAGCGCAAGCGCGGTGAGGAAGCCGCCGTAGGAGCCGCCGTAGATCCCGATGCGCCGGGGGTCGACCTGCGGCAGCGTGCGCAGGTATTCGCCCGCCGCCTTGACGTCCTGGTATTCGGACGCCCCCTGCGCCCCTGCCTGCGGGGGCCGATGGAACTCGTAGCCGTACCCGATGCCGAGCCGGTAGTTGACGGCCAGCACCACGAACCCGCGGCTGGCCAGGTACTGGTTCAGCGCGTACGCGTTCGAGTAGTAGTCCGAATAGTGCCAGCCCAGCAGCATCTGCCGCGGCGGACCTCCATGCACGAAGATCACCGCGGGCTTCTTCGTCCCCGCGCGCGCGTCGCCGCCCGCGCGCTCGAAGAGCTGGGCGTGGACGTCGAGGCCGTCGGGCGCCTTGAAGACCACTTTCCGCGGCACCACGAGCTGCGCCTCCGGATAGCGCGAGGGCAAATCGGCGGCGAGGGCACGCGGCGTCGCCGCCTTGCTTCCCCCGAGCGCGAGCGCCATCGGGATCGGCGGGCGCGCCGCGGTTGCGCCCAGGAACACGAGACCTCCGGCGCGGCGCGATCGACGGGCGCCTTGACGACGTGCCGCCGATCGACGTCGTCGGGATCCGGTCCGGAGTTCGCGGCGAAGACGAGCAGCCGCCGGTCCGGGCTCAGCGTGATGTACTCGGCCATGTACGCGCCCGGCGTGAGAAGGAGGGGCTCTTTGTCCTGGCCCGCGGCCGCGATCGAGTAGAGATGGGGCCAGCCGTCCATGTAGGACAGGAACACGATCCGATCGCCCGCGGCCCAGTGCAGGTTCGTCTCGCCGTGCGTCGTGGGGTACGACCCGCGCAGTGTCTCCGGGCTCGTCCAGAGCGCGCGCCCTTCGCCCGTCTGCGCATCCGCGGTCCAGATCGCCCAGGGCACGGGCCGTGCGACGAGTACGGGAGTGGGTGCGCCGCCCGTGCCCGGCCGCCGCACGAAGGCGAGGCGCCGGCCGTCGGGAGACCAGCGTGGCGACACGTCGCGCGAGGTCGAAGGGGCGATCCAGACGACCGGCTCGGAGGCGCCCGCGAAGACGCCGATGAAGGAGTGGTCGCCGCGGTTGGACACGAAGGCCAGGCGCGCGCCGTCCGGCGACCACTCCGCCGCGCCGTTCTCCCCGCGCAGGGCGACGAGCGCCTTGGCCGGCGCGGAGCCGTCCAGGGGCGCGACCCAGATCTGGTGGTCCTTCTCGAACGCGACGACGTCGCTCCGGGGCGAGACCACGGGCAGGTCGCCGTCGCCGAGCGCCTTGGGCTCGCCACCGTCGAAGGGCACCGACCAGACCTGCACCTTGACCGGCGTGGGAACGGCCGCGGGATTCACCAGCACGCTGTCGTCCCAGCTTCCGGAATGGTCGCCTCCGCGCACGTAGACGGCGTACTTGCCGTCCGCGGAGAGGGAGAGGCTCGTGATCTCCTGACCGTCGTCCGTCGTGTAGCGGGTGAGTCGCCGCGGCGCGAACCGCGGCCCTTCCGCCACCCAGACGTTGCGCTGTCCCTGCTCGTCGAGGGCCCAGGCGATCCGCCCGCCCCTGGCCGCCGCGGTGAGCTGGTTCGGGAAGGCTGCGCTCTTCACGTCCTCGACGGTGAAGCCGTCGGGGCGAGCGGCGGCGCGCGCGGCCGGCAGCGCGACCCAGGCACCCCCGGCGATCGCGACCAGGGCCAGGCACGATCGGGACACGACGGACATGGCGAAACCTCCGGGACGAGAGCGACGAGAAGCGAAGCATAATGCCGCATCGATGTTCCCCACGACGCGGTGGACGCTGATCCTCGACTCGCACCGCGGCGGCGAGGCGGAGAAGGCGGCCCTGGAGCAGCTCTGCGCGACGTACTGGAAGCCGGTCTACTTCTTCCTGCGGCGCAAGGGACTGTCGCCCGCGGCGGCCGAGGACGCGGTGCAGGGCTTCTTCCTCCATCTGCTCGAGCGCGACTTCCTGCCCCGGCTCGATCCCGCGCGCGGACGGTTCCGCTCGTATCTCCTGCGCGCCCTCGAGCACTACCTGGTCAACCTCCACGAGCGCGACTCCGCGCTCAAGCGTGGCGGCGGCTACCGCTTCGTGCCCCTCGACGTCGCCCTGGCCGAGCAGGAGCTGCCCGCCGCTCCCGAACCTCCGCTCGACGCCTTCGAGAAGGAATGGGCCCTCGGCCTGATGGAGCGCGCGCTTCTCCGTTTGCGCGGCGAGTACGAGGACGGCACGCGCAAGGGTCGTGCGGACGTCGTCCTGCGCTTCTTCGGCCTGGAGGAGGCGCCGTCGTACGCGGAAGCGGCGGCGGCTTGCGGGATGACGGCGCCGCAGTTCAAGGCCGCGCTCCACCGCGCGCGCGCCCGGTTCCGGGAGATCCTGCGCGAAGAGGTGGCGGCCACCGTCGACGACGACGCGGACGGCGAGCGCGAGATCGGCGACCTCGTCCGCGCGCTCTCGTGACGGGGACAGCAAACCAGCGCGCTGGTGGCCGCAGCGCGGCCTGCCCGCGCTGCCGCCGCGCGTACCCGGCGGCGCGGCTCTCTCTCTGCCCCACCTGCCTGCTGGAGGCGGAGATCCCGCCCGCCCTCCTCGGCGACTCGCTCGAGCTCGTGGACGAGATCGGCCGCGGCGGGATGGGCACGGTGTGGAAGGCCCGCCATCTGCGACTCGGACGCACGGTCGCGGTGAAGTTCCTGGCCCCGGAGCTGGCCGCGCACCCGGACTTCGAGAGGCGCCTCGAGCGCGAGGCGCGCGCGCTCGCGCTCCTCAGCCATCCCGGGATCGTGGGCGTGCACGACTTCGGCCGCGAGGAGGGACTCGGCTACATCGTGATGGAGTACGTCGAGGGCGCGCCCCTCTCCGCCGCCATCCCGCTTCCCATCGACCGCGCGGTGGTCGTGGCCCGGCAGGTGCTGGAGGCGCTCGCCTATGCCCACCGCCGCGGCGTCGTGCACCGCGACGTCAAGCCCGAGAACATCCTTCTCGACGCGGCGGGGGCCGTGAAGGTGACGGACTTCGGGATCGCGCGGCTGGTGAGCGGCGAGGCCGATCCCGGCATCACCGCCGCAGGCCGCGTCGTGGGCACGCCGCGCTACCTCGCCCCGGAAGCCCTGGCCGGCGCTCCGCCCGATCCGCGCATGGACGTGTTCGCCGTCGGGGTCGTGCTGCGTGAGATGGTGACGGGCCGCGACCCCGGCGGCGCTGGAGCGCCCATGCCCCCCATGCTCGATCGCATCGTCGCCCGCGCCACCGCCGCCAACCCGGCCGACCGATACCAGGGCGCGGACGAGATGGCGCGGCAGCTCGACCTCTTCGGAGCGGGCGGCGCCACCAGCGCGGTGGACGACCTCCTGCCCGAGCAACGTGGCTGGCTGCGCGCGGTGGCCCTCGTCCAGACCCTCGCCACCGCGGCCGCGCTCTGGGCCTTCCTGCTCTCGGTCACGCCGAAGGTGATCACGCCGGGCGAGGTGCAGCCGCTGATCATGCTGCGCAGCGAGCGGCTGGCCGACGGGCGCGTCCTCTCTCGCGCGCGCTTCGAGACCTGGCCCACCCTGGCCGCCCTCGGCGCGATCGCCGTCGCCCTGGGCGCACACGGGGCCCTGCGCCGCCACTGGCGCGACGCCCGCCTCGAGCGCCCGCAGCCGGACCAGCCGGTGCGCGAATCGCGCACGGTCCTTCGGCTCGGGATGACGTCCGTGAGCGTCTACGGCCTGCGCCTGCTCCTCGAGGACCACGGGTTCGCCTGGGCCTTCGCGTACGTCCCGGTCTTCGGCGGCGTGATCGAGATCGCGACCCTCTTCTTCTTCTGGATGGCCGTCCTGCAGGCCTGGCGCGCGTCGCGTCCGCTGCGCCGCGAATGGCGGCTCTGGACGGGCGCCCTGCTGGCCCTCGTCCCCCCCGTGGCCGACCTCGCGGCCTACCTGCTGACCGCGCGCTGATCCGCGCAACCTTCGGCCGCCGTCCCTGTAGGAAGGGGCAGGAGGGAAGAAATGGAACCCAATATCTACCCCGTCTGGACCTACCTGGTCTACGTGTCCCTGAGCGTCACCCTGACCATGTGGGTGGCGCGCACGCTGCACAAGAACGGCCGGATCTTCCTCGTCGACGCCTTCCACGGCAACGAGGCGCTGGCCGACTCCGTCAACCACCTGCTCGTGGTGGGGTTCTACCTGATCAACATCGGGTACGTGACGCTCGCCCTCAAGACCGCGCAGAAGCCCGTGGACATGGAGACCGCGATCGAGCTGCTCAGCACCAAGATCGGCCTCGTGCTGCTCGTCCTGGGCGGGATGCACTTCATGAACATGATCGTGTTCTCGCACCTGCGCCGCCGCGCCATGCGCGAGGTCGCGCCTCCGCCCGTCCCGCCGCAGGCCCGGATCCCCGTGAGGGCGTGAGGCAGCCGTGCGCTCCCTCACCGTGCTCTACGACGCGGGCTGCGGCCTCTGCTCGACCGCGCGGCGTTGGCTCGAGGGGCAGCCGCAGATCGTGCCCCTCGAGCTGCTGGCCGCGGACTCGGAGGAGGCCCGGCGGCGCTATCCCACGCTCGCGCAGGCCGAGCCCGAGGAGCTGGTGGCGGTGAGCGACGAGGGCGACGTCTACCGCGGCCCGCAGGCGTGGATCGTGTGCCTGTGGGCCCTGGAGGACTACCGCGAGTGGTCGTTCCGGTTCGCGCGGCCGGCGCTGCTCCCGTTGGTCAGGGACCTCGTCGAGTGGCTCTCCACGCGCCGCCGTCGCCTCTCGCGCGCCCTGCGCATGAGGTCCGACGCCGAGATCGCGGCCGCCCTCACCGCGGCCTCGGCATGCGAGAGCGGCCGCTGCGCGCCGCGCGAGGGGAGGACGCGATGAAGGCCGCCATGGCCGGCGGCACCATGCTTCCTGGGCCGCCACGTCGTGGCAGCGCTCCGCGCGCGGGGCCATGTCGTGCTCGTGCTCGCGCGCGGACGGCGGGGCGTCCCGCTCGGCGCGGACCTTCTCCCCTGCGATCTCGCGCGCGACCCGGGGTGACGCTGCCGCTG
>QHVP01000653.1 GCA_003222295.1 Acidobacteriota bacterium
CCCCCGCCCGATCGTCCTCACCGAGTTCGGCGCGGACACCCTGGCCGGCGACCACAGCGCGGAGGAGCTGATGTGGTCGGAGGAGTTCCAGGTCGCGCTCTTGAAGACGTACCTGGACGTGGTCGCGCAGAAGGACTTCGTCGTGGGCACCCACGTCTGGGCCTTCGCCGACTTCCGCACCGCGCAGGGGACGCTGCGTGCGGGCACGATGAACCATAAGGGCGTCTTCACGCGCGACCGCGAGCCGAAGATGGCCGCTCGCTACCTCCACGACCGCTGGACGGGAGCGGGGCCGGCGGGCGGGAGCTGACATGCGCGTCGCCCGGCTGCACGGACGAGGGGACCTCCGGCTCCACGACGAGGACAAGCCGCGGCCCGGGCCGGGCGAGGTGCTGGTGCGCGTGCGCGCGGTCGGCGTGTGCGGCTCGGACATCCACTGGTTCGCGGAGGGCGGGATCGGCGAGGCGCAGGTCCGCCGGCCCTTCGTCCTCGGCCACGAGTTCGGGGGCGTCACCGAGGACGGCCGGCGCGTCGCCGTCGATCCCGCCATCCCGTGCGAGGCGTGCCCTTCGTGCCTCGCCGGTCATGCGAACCTGTGTCAGTCCGTCCGCTTCGCGGGCGACGGCGCCTACGACGGCGGGCTGGGGGAGTGGATCGCCTGGCCGCAGCGCTGCCTGGTGCCGCTGCCGGATCCGCTCACCGAAGCGGACGGCGCGATGCTGGAGCCGCTGGGGATCGCGATTCACGCGCTCGATCTCGCCCACCTGCGCCTGGGCGCCCGGGTCGGGGTCTTCGGCTGCGGGCCCATCGGCCTCCTGCTCGTGCAACTCGGGCGCCTGGCCGGCGCCCGCGTATTCGCCACCGATCTCGCCCGCCGGCCGCATCGCCTGCAGGCGGCGCGCGCCCTGGGCGCGGAGGTGTTCGCGGCCGAAGAGGGACGCGAGGGCGGACTCATCCGCGACGCGGCGGGAGGCGGCGGGCTCGACGTCGCCCTGGAGACGGCGGGCGAGCAGCCGGCGGTGGACGCCGCCGTCGAGGCCGTGCGGCCGGGCGCGCGCGTCGTCCTCGTCGGCATCCCGGTCGAAGCGCGCACGTCCTTCGTCGCAAGCAGCGCCCGGCGCAAGGGCCTCACCCTCGTGCTGGCCCGGCGGATGGGCGACGTCTACGCGCGCGCGGTCCAGCTCGTGGCGAGCGGGCGCGTGGACGTCCGCTCGCTGGTCACGCATCGCTTCCCGCTCGCGGAGATCCAGGCCGCCTTCGACCTCGCCGTGTCCAGGGCGGGGTTGAAGGTGATCGTCGAGCCCTGACCGCGGGCCACGGGAAGAAGGTCGCGCCGGGGAATGGCCTCGCGAAGGTCTCGGCTGTACTTGATTTGAGTACGATGTCTTGCCCCGTGAAGAGACGCGGGACGAGTGAGCCCTTCCCGGACCCTCGATGGCGCGCTACCGGCCCCCAGCGGGCGATTCAGGCCGCCGCACCCGCCATCTCGAGAGGCGTGCCGACGAGGATGATGTCGTACTCAATTTGAGTACAGTGATTGGCCTCGGGAGGCACCCGCCCCTCCGAGACCGCCAATCGGCGCCTGCCTCTGTCGAGACTCCGCGGAGACGAGCTCGGGCGAACTGGGACGCCCGCCAACGGCCCTGATCAGTACGGGCGGTCCGGGTTCATGAAGCGGTAATTCCGCAGCTCCTGCGTCGTGTGCCGCGCCACGTCCGCGACGACGGCGTCCGCATCCTTCTCCCCCACCGCGGTCAGCGTGTCGACGGCGTGCTTGAAGTCGAACATCGCGACGACTTGAATGGCTTCGGCCCGAACGCGGGGATCGGCATCGTGCGCCAGCGACTGCGCGAGCTCCCACGCTCGCGCGGGCGGGACACGCTGCGTGCCCATGAGGAGGCGCAGGCCCGTGGCGGCGGCGGCGCGCACCGCGGGATCCGGGCTGAGCACGCCGTCGATGATGCAGGTGTCGGCGGCGGCGTTCGCCTGTGCCGGTAGCGCGCGGGCGGCCACCCATTTCGCCTGATCCGTGCCCGTCTGCAGCGCGTGGCACAGCTCGCTCGTGGCACGCTCGCCCAGGGCGGCCAGGAACGCGATGGCGAGGCGGCGGTTGCGCTGGGACACCAGGCGATCGGGATCGTCGAGCTTGAGCGTGCCGAGGTAGGCGTCGACGAGACCCGGCTGCTGGAGCTTGACCAGGCAGGACAGCGTCTCCTCTCCGACCACCGGTGCGCGGGCCAGCTCGAGGTAGTGCTCGTACCCGCCCTCGTCCGCGCAGTCGCCTCCTTCGAACAGCTTGGCCGTCGCGACATCCTGTTGCGCGCGCGCCATCTGGTGGGCGCTGAAGGCCAAGTCGACCTTCCGGGGACGGAACAGCACGACGCCGAGCACGAGCGCGAAGATCACGGCCGCCACGGCCAGGAAAACCGGCAGGGGGGGCAGGCGGCTGCGCACGCGGCGCGCGGCCTGGGCGGCTGCCACGCGCCGGGCCGCCACCGGCGCCGCGCTGCGGATCTCGTCCCAGGCGGACGTGACCGCCTCCGGATGCGCGGCCAGCTCATCGAGCCGGGCGGCGACCGTTTCCGGCTGCACGCCTCCGAACCCGCGGTGGCGCAGATCCTGGACGAGGGTGTCGACGTACATGCCGCGGATCGTCTTCGTGCCCGGGGCGGCGCGAACCGTGGCCAGCGTGGCCAGATGCGTGCGCGCCTTCTCGTCCCAGGCGGGCAACGCGCGCGCTTCCGGCTCCCAGTCCAGCCGCCAGATGCGCAGCGCGAGGTCGGTGCCGCCGGTGAGCAGCGTGTTGCCGGCGGGGAGCGCGGCCAGGGACAGGACCGCTCCCGTGTGCCACAGGGTCTGCAGGCAGCGGCCGCTCTCGAGGTGCCAGACCCGCACCGTCTTGTCGCGGCTCGACGAGGCCAGGTGGCGCCCGTCCAGGAAGAAGCAGACCGACGTCACCTCGGCGGTGTGGCCGGCCATTTCGCGCACCGCGCGGCGCGCGCGCAGGTCCCAGAGGCGCACCGCGGAGTCCACGCCCCCGGACGCGGCCTGCCGTCCATCGGGGCTGATGGCCACCGTG
>QHVP01000654.1 GCA_003222295.1 Acidobacteriota bacterium
CGGAACGCGGGGCGCTTCTCGAGCGCCCGCTCGCACACCGCCCGGTAGGACCTTGCGCGCTCGAGGAGGTCCCGCTCCTCTGGGAAGCCGGCCAGTAGCGCGTCGAAATGCTCCCGCGCGCGCTCGTAATCGTGCTTGCCCATCGCCTTCATGGCCTTCTCGAAGGTGTCGATGGCCTGCTGGCTGCGGCGGTCGACGACGGGGGTGGGCTTCTTGGCGGTCATGCTGGAGCCACTCCTCTCGAATGCGGCTTGGGCCGAGCCGCGAAGAATACCAGCCCTCGGGGCCGGGCGCAAGCCGGCCGGGATGGGCCGGGCCTGATAGAATCACCGTTTAACAAGAGCCCGGTTGAAGCCTCCTAGGGACGAGCCGATCTCGATCCGCGGCGCGCGAGTCCACAACCTGCAGGGGGTGGACTGCGATATCCCCCGCAACCGGCTGGTGGTCATCACCGGGCCCTCGGGCTCCGGCAAGAGCAGCCTGGCCTTCGATACCCTCTACGCCGAGGGCCAAAGGCGCTACGTGGAGAGCCTCTCCGCCTACGCCCGCCAGTTCCTCGACCAGATGGAGAAACCGGACGTGGAGTCCGTGACCGGACTCAGCCCGGCCATCGCGATCGAGCAGCGGACGACGGTCAGCCATCCGCGGTCGACGGTCGGCACCGTCACCGAGATCTACGACCACCTGCGCGTGCTTTTCGCGGCTCTCGGGCGTCCGCACTGCCCGAAGTGCGAGCGGCCGGTGGCCTCGCAGACGACGGAGCAGATTGCGGAACGGCTCTGGCGGCTGCCCCCCGGCACCACGGTCTCCGTGCTGGCCCCGGTGGTGCGCGGCCGTAAAGGAGCGTTTCGCAAGGAGCTCGCCGCCCTCGCCGCCGAGGGCTACCTGCGCGTGCGCGTGGACGGGCGCGTGGTCAGCCTCGAGGAGCGCATCGCGCTCGATCCCCGCCGCAACCATCGGGTCGAGGTGCTCGTCGATCGGCTCGCCCTCAGGCCGGGCGCGGAGAAGCGGCTGATCTTCGCGCTGGACAAGGCTCTGCACCTGGCCGGGGACGTGGTCATGGTGGCCGTCGGCGAGGAGGAGCGGTTCTACAGCCGCCGGCTGGCCTGCGCGGTGTGCGACGTCTCCCTCACGGAGCTGAGCCCGCGCGCCTTCTCCTTCAACAGCCCCTACGGCGCCTGCCCGCGGTGCGAGGGGCTCGGCTCGCGCTGGGAAGTGGACGTGGGCCGCGTCATCCCCGACGAGAACAAGTCCCTCGTGGACGGCGCCATCCATCCCTGGCAGCGGTACGGACCCCGCCTCGTGCGCGAAGCGCTGGAGGAGCTGGCCGAGCGCCTCGGATTCTCGCTCGAAGTCCCTTTCGCCCAGTTGCCCCGCCGGGCCCGTCAGGCCCTGCTTCAGGGCGACGGCACGTTTCCGGGCGTGCTCTCCGACTTGCGCCGCCGGTCCGAGGCCTTCCTGCGGCTGGAGGCGTCCGCGACCGACGAGGCGGCCGCGGCCACGGACGGCGCGGACGCCTTCGAGGACATCCGACCGTACCTGGTGGAGACGACATGTCCCGAATGCCGTGGGGCCCGCCTGCGGCCGGAGAGCCTGGCCGTGCGCCTCGGCGAGCGCACGATCGCGCAGTTCGTCCGCCTTCCGGTGACGGAAGCGGTCGGGGCCTTTGCGGCGCTGGTCTTCGAGGAGCGCGAGCAGCCCGTCGCGGAGAGGCTGCGGCCCGAGATCCTGTCGCGCCTGCGGTTCCTCGATGCCGTGGGCGTGGGATATCTGACCCTCGATCGGCCGACCACTACCCTCTCCGGGGGCGAAGCCCATCGCATCCGCCTGGCCAGCCAGATCGGCGGCCGTATGCAAGGGATCCTGTACGTCCTCGACGAGCCTTCCGTCGGCCTGCACCAGCGCGACAACCAGCGCCTGCTGGCCACCCTCGCCGGCATCCGCGACCTCGGCAACACGGTCGTGGTCGTCGAGCACGACGAGGAGACGATCCGCGCCGCGGATTGGATCCTCGACCTCGGCGAAGGCGCGGGACGGCAGGGCGGCCGCCTGATGTATCAGGGCCCGCCGGGCTCGATCGACGGGAGCCTGACCGGGCGCTACCTTCGCCGCGAGCTGTCCATCCCCGTTCCCGCCATTCGCCGCGCCGCGAAGGGGCTGCTCCGCATCAAGGGCGCCCGCGAGCACAACCTGCGCGACATCGACGTCGAGATCCCCCTCGGCGTCCTCACCGCCGTCACGGGCGTGAGCGGCTCGGGCAAGTCGACCCTGGTCGAGGACATCCTGTACCGCGCCCTGGCCCGGAGGCTCTACGGTGCCGCCGCCGAGCCCGGCCGCCACGAGGCGCTCGAAGGCGCCGAGGCCATCGACAAGGTCGTCGCCATCGACCAGAGCCCGATCGGCCGCACGCCGCGCTCCAACCCCGCCACCTACGCCGGGGCCTTCACCTTCATCCGCGACCTGTTCTCGCTGGTGCCGGAAGCGCGCGCCCGCGGCTACAAGGCGGGCCGGTTCTCGTTCAACGTGAAGGGCGGGCGCTGCGAGGCCTGCCAGGGCGACGGCGTGCGCGCGATCCGCATGCACTTCCTGCCCGACGTGTACGTGCGCTGCGAGGCCTGCCGGGGCCGCCGCTACAACCGCGAGACGCTGGAAGTGCTGTTCCACGGGCGCAGCATCGCGGACGTGCTCGACCTCACCGTGGACGAGGCGCTGCCCGTCCTGCGCGCGCATCCGCGGCTCTTCCGCATCCTCTCCACGCTGGCCGACGTCGGCCTCGGCTATATCCGGCTCGGCCAGAGCGCGGCCACCCTCTCCGGCGGCGAAGCCCAACGCGTCAAGCTGGCCCGGGAGCTGGCCCGGCGCGAGACCGGCCGCACCCTGTACATCCTCGACGAGCCCACGACCGGTCTGCACCTCGACGACGTCTCGAAGCTGCTCCACGTCCTCGGCCGCCTGGTCGAGGCCGGCAACACCGTGGTCGTCATCGAGCACAACCTCGAGGTCGTGAAGACGGCGGACCACGTGATCGACCTCGGTCCGGAGGCGGGAGTGGCGGGCGGGCGGCTGGTCGTACAGGGGACGCCGGAGAAGGTGGCGCGGTCGCGTCGATCGCACACCGGCCGCTTCCTGCGCGAGGTGCTCCGGGCCGCCGGCCCCGGCCCCGCGGGGGCGGGGCGGGACGAGGACGACGACGCGCCGCCCGCGCAGTCGGCATGAGCGTCGTGGCGCCCGCGGACGAGGGCGAGCTGCTCGCGCGTC
>QHVP01000655.1 GCA_003222295.1 Acidobacteriota bacterium
GCACGGTGGGGCCTGGGAGTTCAATCGCAGCGACGCGCTCCAGGCCCGCAACTTCTTCGCGCCCACCACCCAGCCCAAGCCCAAGCTCAAGCAGAACCAGTTCGGGGCAACGCTGGGCGGACCTCTGGCCGCGAACAAGCTCTTCGCCTTCGCCTACTACGAGGGCTACCGGAACATCAGCGGCACCACGACCACCCTGGCCGTCCTCTCGCCCGAGCAACGGCGCGGCGACTTCTCGGCCTCGACGACTCCGGTCCGGGATCCGCGCACCGGCCAGCCCTTCCCCGGGAACATCATCCCTTCCGCGCGCCTGGACCCGATCGCGCTGAAGCTCCTCAATGACTTCGTTCCCCTGCCCAACGTTCCCGGCAACCGCTATACCGCGTCGCCCAATGTCGAAGACGATCGCAACCAGGCCGGCCTCCGTCTCGATTACCACATGAGCGACAAGCACTCGATCCTGGGACGCTATCTGTGGAGCCACACCAACCGGCTGACCCCGCGGACGGTGCAGGCGGTGGACCAGCTCGCCAAGGCCACTCTGCAGGACGTGATGCTGGCGGACACGTACACTCTCAGCTCGCGCGCGATCAACGTGGCCCGCTTCTCCCTGAGCCGCATCTACGCGAACCCGCAGGTCACGAGCGGGCTCGAGAACTCCGCCTACGGGATCAACCTGCCCAACACCAATCCGCTCGCGGTCGGGCTGCCCTCGATCGCCGTCCAGGGCTTCTTCACGGGCGCCACGTCGCTCGGAGACAGCCAGCAGCCGTTCGTGGAGCGGGTCAACCAGGTCTACCAGTTCACGGACGAGCTGACCTTCCTGTCCGGACGCCACTCCTGGAAGTTCGGCGCGGACGTGCGCCGTGAGCGGATGAAGATCGCGTTCATCAACCGGCCCAACGGCGACCTCACGTTCTCCGGAGGGATCACGGGCAACGCGGCCGCCGACTTCCTCCTCGGCCTGCCCGCGCAGGCGCGCGCGACCACCACCCAGGCCATCCAGGACGGCCATGGCTGGTTGTACGCGGCCTTCGCCCAGGACGAGCTGAGGCTGAGCCCGCGTCTCACCCTGAACCTGGGCCTGCGTTACGAGCTGCCCGTGCCCTTCGTCGACAACAACGACGCCATCACCGCCTTCCACACCGGCGTGCAGTCCACGAAGTTCCCCGCCGCTCCCGTCGGACTCGTCTATCCGGGCGATCCGGGAGTGCCACGCGGAGTGGTCCAGACGGACAAGAACAACCTCGCGCCACGGGTGGCGCTGGTGTGGGATCCCCGGGGCAACGGCCGCACCAGCGTGCGCGCGGCCTGGGGCATCTTCTACGACTCGCTGGCCGGCCAGGGCGATTTCTTCCAGAGCGGCGTGCTCTCGCCCCCGTTCACGCCCCTCGTGGAGCTGAACACGCCCACGCCGATCACGACCGCCAACCCGCTGGGCGCCCTCAGCGGAGGACCGAGGCTCTTTCCCGCGGCCCTGACCATCATCGGCTGGGGGGACGACTTCCAGTCGCCCTACGCGCACCACTACAACCTCACCGTGCAGCAGCAGGTCGGCGACAACCTGGGCCTCGAGGTCGGTTACGTCGGCTCGCGGGGCAAGCACCTGCCGATCTTCATGGAGATCAACCCGGGCGTCCTCGTGCCGGGTCAGACCACGCGCGGCGCCCGCATCATGCCCGCCTACTCGCTCGTGCGCCCGACGTTCTCGGTGGCCGAGTCGTGGTACGACGCGCTGCAGGCCAGCGCCCGCCTGCGTCCCTACCATGGGCTGAGCGCTCTCGCCTCCTACACCTGGAGCCATGCCATCGACCACGTCTCCGGCCTCAACATCGGCGGTGAGCTGCGCCCGATCCTGCCCGTCGTGCAGGGCGACGACGCGAGCATCCAGGCCGCGCTGGGCCGTGAGAAGGGCCACGCGTTCTTCGACGTCCGGCACCGGCTGGTCTTCAGCTTCGGGGCCGAGCTGCCCAAGCTGTCCGGAAAGCCCGCCTTCGTGCGCACGGTCGTGGGCGGCTGGCAGCTCAACGGCATCTTCCAATGGCAGACGGGATTCCCGCTCACGGTCACCGAGGGCAGCGTCCTCGATATCCGCTTCATGAGCAGCCGCCCCGACGTCGTGTGCGATCCGAACGATGGACCGAAGACGGCGGCGCAGTGGTTCAACACGAGCTGCTTCGTCCGGCGCAGCCTGGCCGAGACGGGCGTGCGGCCGGGCAACGAAGGACGCGACATCGTGCGCGGGCCGGGATTCAACCGCACCGACCTGTCGCTCTTCAAGAACATCGCGCTCTTCCGCGATCACACGCTGCAGCTCCGGGTCGAGGCCTTCAACCTCTTCAACCAGGTTCGCTTCGGGCAGCCCAACGCCACCATCGGCACCTCGACCTTCGGCGCGATCCTCAGCGCGGACGACGGACGCATCATCCAGCTCGGGGTGAAGTACAGCTTCTAGACAAGGAGGTGCTGATGATCCGAACCATTGCCGCCGCGACTCTCGCTCTGGCCGCCGCGGCGCCCACTCCTTCCCCGTCTCCGTCCCCCTCTCCGTCCGTTTCGCGTAACCAGACCCTCACCGCCGTCCCCGGCATCAAGGTCGGCCACTTCACGCTCACCGAGCGCCCGACCGGGTGCACGGTGATCCTGACCGAGACGGGCGCGGTCGCCAGCGTCGACGTGCGCGGGGGCGCTCCGGGGACGCGCGAGACCGACCTCCTCAACCCCGTCAACCACGTGCAGAAGGTGAACGCGATCGTCCTGTCCGGCGGCAGCGCCTTCGGCCTCGACGCGGCCAGCGGTGTCGTGCGCTATCTCGACGAGCGTGATTTCGGCTACGACGTCCGCATCGCCAAGGTGCCCATCGTGCCCGCGGCGATCCTGTTCGACCTCGGCGTGGGCGGAAAACCCAAGGTGCGTCCCACCGCCGAATGCGGATACGCGGCCGCCCTGGCCGCGACGGACGGTCCCGTGGCCGAGGGCTCGATCGGCGCCGGCGCCGGGGCCACGGTCGGAAAGATGGCCGGTACCACGCGCATGACGAAATCCGGCATCGGCACCGCGTCCATCACCCTGGCCGAGGGGCTGGTGGTGGCCGCCCTGGTGGCGGTCAACGCCGCCGGGGACATCATCGATCCCGCCACCGGGCGCGTGGTAGCCGGCGTGCGGACGGCCGACGGCAAGGGCTTCGCCGATGCTGCGCTCGGGGGCGGTGGAACGGCCCCTGGCCGCGCGGCCGGTCGAGAACACCACCATCGGCGTGGTCGCCACCAACGCCGCGCTGACCAAGGTGCAGGCCCTCAAGGTCGCGCAGATGGCCCACGACGGGTATGCGCGCGCAATCTCGCCCGTCCACACTCCCGGCGACGGCGACACGATCTTCGCCATCGCGACCGGTACCACCGCGGGCGAAGTCGAGGACGGCCGGATGGGCATCATCGGAGCCCTGGCCGCGGAGGTCATGGCCGACGCGATCGTGCGCGCGGCCACGCAGGCCACGAGCGTCGCGGGCATTCCGGCCTTGCGCGACCTTCCTGGCCCGTCCCGTTGAGCCGTCCGATGCAACGACGCGATTTCCTGCGACGCGCCCTGGCCGTCCCTGCCGTCTATGGTGGCTTGCGCGCCGTGACCGGCGCACCCGCAATCATCCGGGCGGACTCGGCGCGGCCGGCCGCCCCATACGGGGCCGCGGTCGGGGACGTCGTCCCCGGGCGCGCCATGATCTGGAGCCGCGCCGACCGGCCTGCCCGCATCGTCGTGGAGTGGGACACCACGGACGCCTTCCGCAACGTCCGGCGCGTCGTGGGGCCGGCCGCGTCCGAAGCCACGGGCCTGACGGCGCGGGTGGACCTCATCGGCCTGCCTACCGGACAGCGCATCGCGTATCGCGTGCTCTTCCAGGACCTCGCCGACGCCAGGGTCGCGAGCGTTCCCGTCACCGGCACCTTCCGGACGCCGGACGCCGCCGTCGCCGGCGACGTCACCCTGGCCTGGTCCGCGGATACGGTGGGCCAGGGCTGGGGCATCAATCTCGAATGGGGTGGGCTGCGGCTCTACGAGACGATGCGGCGAAGGGCGCCCGACGTCTTCATCCACGTCGGCGACACCATCTACGCGGACCAGCCCCTCCTCCCCGAGGTCACGCTGGACGACGGCACGATCTGGCGGAACGTCGTCACGCCGGCGAAGTCGAAGGTGGCGGAGAGCCTGGACGAGTTCCGCGGCAATCACCTCTACAACCTGACCGACGAGAACCTGCGGCGGTTCAACGCGGAGGTCCCCGTGGTCGCCCTCTGGGACGATCACGAGGTCCTGGACAACTGGTACCCGACGGAGGTCCTTCCGGAGAAGGACCGCCACCTGGAAAAACGCGTGGCCGTGCTGGCCGCGCGAGCCAAACAGGCGTTCTACGAGCACTTCCCCATCCGCGCCACCCCGCAGGAGGCGCGCCGGGTCTATCGGTCCATTCCCTACGGCCCCTCGGTCGAGATCTTCGCCCTGGACATGCGCACCTATCGCGGCGCGAACTCGCCAAGCCGCCAGCCCGCCCTCGGCCCCGACTCCGCCATCCTCGGCGAGGCCCAGCGCACGTGGCTCAAAGCCGCCCTGCGCGCGTCGCGTGCCACCTGGAAGGTCATCGCCAGCGACATGCCGCTCGGCCTGGTGGTGGCGGATGGACCGACGGACTTCGAGGCCGTCGCCAACGGCGACCCCGGCGGGCCTCTCGGACGAGAGCTGGAGATCGCCGACCTGCTCGCGTTCCTCAAGCGCGAGCGGGTACGCAACGTCGTGTGGGTGACGGGCGACGTCCACTACGCGGCCGCCCATCGCTACGACCCGGCGCGCGCCCGCTTCGCCGACTTCGATCCCTTCTGGGAATTCGTGGCCGGGCCCCTGCACGCGGGCACGTTCGGCCCGAACGCGCTCGACCCGACCTTCGGTCCCGAGGTGCGCTTCCTGGGCATTCCCGCCGGTATGAAGCCCAACCGCCCGCCCTCCGCCGGGCTGCAGTTCTTCGGGACGCTGCGCGTCGACGCGAAGACGCAGGTCTTGACGGCCCAGCTCCACGACCTCACCGGCAAGGCCCTCTATACCGTGGATCTTGCGCCCGCTCGTGCCTGACCGG
>QHVP01000125.1:0-2405 GCA_003222295.1 Acidobacteriota bacterium
CTCGCCGCCCACCTTGAGGCGATCGGCGGTGATGCCCTCCGTGGGGCCGCCCACGATGTGGGGATCGTAGACGCGCACGAGATAGGGCTCCCCGCGCGGCGGGAAGTTCACGGGGACGCGGGGCGCCGTGCCGCGCCAGACGAAGCGGCCCGGCTCCTTCTTGAGGAAGAATTCTTCGCCCGCCTGCATCCAGCTCCCGAAGAAGACGACGTTGTCGGAGCAGCGTGGCGAGCCGGCCACGCACTCCACGATCTGCTCGTATTCGATGGTGACGGAAGCGGTGCCGGGCGGATTGACGGGAGGCGCGTCCTCCGGGCCGGCGGTGCGGCGGAAGGCATTGCAGGACAACGCGCTCAGCGCGACCGCGCCGAGGAGAGCCGCGCGCCAGGGGCGCACGGACCCGCGGGGAAACGAATGCTGGAGCATGCGGGCCATCACTCCCACCTTCCGAAATCGGATGATAGCATGCGCCGATGCTGGAGCCGGAGCTCCCTCCGACCCTCGTCATCGACGATGACGACGTGGTCCGGAAGACCTGCGTGGAGCTGCTGGAGGCCCGCGGCCACAAGACCCTTTCCGCCGCGTCGGTGGGCGAGGGCCTGCGTCTCTTCGCCGAGCACCGGCCGGCGGCCGTGCTCCTGGACCTGCGGCTGCCGGACGGAACCGGCATCGACGTGCTGCGCGAGCTCCAGCGACAGGCGCCGGGCACGCCCGTCGTCGTCATCTCGGGGCACGGCAGCGTGGCCGAGGCCGTCGAGGCCATGAAGGTCGGCGCGACCGATTTCCTCGAGAAGCCGGTCTCGCGCGACCGCCTCTTCCAGATCCTCGACCGTATATTCCATCCCCCGCTGCCCGGGGGCGAGACGGACCTCGAGAAGGTCGCCGACGGATCGCGGTACGGCATGGTCGGCCGGTCCGAGGCCATGCGGCGCATCTACCAGCTCATCGAGATGGCCGCCCCCACGAAATGCCGCGTGCTCATTGCGGGCGAGAGCGGCACCGGCAAGGAGCTCATCGCGGGCGCCATCCACGCCCTCTCCCCGCGGCGCGATCGCCCGTTCATCGAGCTCAACTGCGCGGCCATCCCCAGCGAGCTGATCGAGAGCGAGATGTTCGGGCACGTCAAGGGTGCGTTCACGGGAGCGGTCGGCGACCGGAAGGGCAAGTTCGAAGCCGCGACCACGGGCACGCTCTTCCTCGACGAGCTCGGAGACATGAGCCTCACCACGCAGGCCAAGCTCCTGCGCGTCCTGCAGGAGGGGGTGGTGACGCCGGTGGGCAGCGCGGACCCGCGGCCGGTCGACGTGCGCATCGTCTCCGCGACCAGCAAGAACCTGCAGGAGGAGATCGCGCGCGGCACGTTCCGCGAGGACCTCTACCACCGGATCAACGTGCTCACCGTCGCCGTGCCGCCCCTGCGCAACCGCCGTGACGACATCCCGGAGCTGGCCGAGCACTTCCTGCGCCTGGCCAGCGTCGAGAACGACCTCAAGCCCAAGCGGCTCTCGCCGCGGGCCGTCGACCTGCTTGTCCAGATGCCGTGGCAGGGGAACGTGCGCGAGCTGCGCAACCTCATGGAGCGGGTCGTGGTCCTGGTGGCCAAGGATGTCGTCGGCCAGCAGGAGGTCATGGACGTCCTGCAGATGCCAGGCCTCCGTGCCGAAGAGACCAACCCCCTCCCCCTGCGGCAGGCGCGGGCACGGTTCGAGCGGCAATACATCCTCTATCGGCTCACGGCCAACCGCGGCAACCTCGGCAATGGAAGATGAAGCAGCTCGGTATCCAGGCCCCCACCCGGTCCCGACCCTGAGCGTTGTACGTTGGATAAACGGTTGTTGACGATCTGCATCATTTGGCTATGGCTTGCCATAGGGCTCGCCCCCCGAAGTCCATACAGGTCAGCCCATATGGGTATTCCGGGGGGTTGGCACATCCCCTGCTTAGTCTCCCACCGACGAGGGATCGCATCACCGCAGTCGCTTCGGTGAGTCGAGGCCTTCCGCAGGCGAACGGCGTGGTTTGGAGGGAGCTGCGCCGCCAGCCGCGGTAACGATCGGTCGTGCGACCGGTCGGGGACTTGACGCCGGGCGAGACGGGGATCGCGATCCCTTTTTTATTTCCCCTCTACCGCTGGATCATCCGCAAGACGGACGGTCCCGCCATCCCCTGCCCTGAAATCGGTGCCGAGGACAACGGCGCGCAGCTCGCGCTGCTCGAGATGACCTGTGTGGCCACGGACTCGTCCTGGTCCGCGAAGTTCGCGAGGAAGAGCGAGTAGGCGCCGGGCGCGACGTTGGGGGCCGAGAGCTTGCGCGGCTTGATGGTGGAGGGCTCGGATCGAATCAGGAAATTGCATGAGCGTGCGTTGAACTGATCGAGCGAACACGCACCCTGCACGGCATAGA
>QHVP01000125.1:2632-5122 GCA_003222295.1 Acidobacteriota bacterium
CGCGTCAACGGCCGCGTGTGATTTTCGCTAGGTTCACGAACATGCGCCGCAGCGACCGGGCCACGCCGACGCCGTGCGCCGCCGGGGGCGTCGTGGCGACGGCCGGACAACTCGCATTGCTCAGCGTGACCTGGGTGGCGATGGACTCGTCCAAGGAGGTGTAGTCGACGATGACGAGGTCGCTCACCCCCTCGTTCCGACCACAGGGCTCTGTAATCGCGGAACCTGCAACCTCGCGGGATTTGGCCGCTCGCGCCCCTCGCCGATAGAATCGACGTTTCGCCCCAGCAATCACTCGTCGTTGGCCGCAAGTGGCGGGGCAGGGAGGTCGCCGTGGCCGCGCGCAAGGCGTTCGTCACCGGGATCACCGGCCAGGACGGCAGCTATCTCGCGGAGCTGCTCCTGGAGAAGGGATACGAGGTCCACGGTCTTGTACGGCGGAGCAGCTCGTTCAACACCTGGCGCATCGACCACGTTCGCGACCGGCTGATCCTGCATTACGGCGACCTCGTCGACCAGAACAGCCTCATGCGCACCCTGGAGCTGGTCGGTCCCGATGAGATCTACAACCTGGCCGCGCAGAGCCACGTCAAGGTCTCCTTCGAGATGCCGGAGTACACGGCCAACGTGACCGCGCTGGGCGTCCTGCGGTTGCTCGACGCCGTGCGCGAGGTCGACCTCAAGGCGCGTGTCTACCAGGCGGGGAGCTCCGAGATGTACGGCCTCGTCCAGGAGACCCCGCAGACGGAGAAGACCGCGTTCCACCCGCGCTCGCCCTACGGCGCGGCCAAGGTCTTCGGCCACTGGATCACGGTGAACTATCGCGAGGGCTACGGCATCCACGCCTCCAACGGCATCCTGTTCAACCACGAGTCGCCCCGCCGGGGCGAGAACTTCGTCACCCGCAAGATCACGATGGGCGTGGCCGCGATCAAGAACGGGCTCGCCCGCGAGCTTCACCTCGGCAACCTGGACGCCAAGCGCGACTGGGGCTTCGCCAAGGACTACGTCGAGGCGATGTGGCGGATGCTGCAGCAGGACACGCCGGACGACTACGTCGTGGCCACCGGGGAGACGCACTCCGTTCGCGAGTTCCTCGAGGAGGCCTTCTCGCACGTGGGCCTGCGCTGGCAGGACCACGTGAAGGTGGACCCGAAGTACTTCCGACCGGCGGAGGTCGACGTCCTCCTCGGCGACCCGCGCAAGGCGCGCACGAAGCTGGGTTGGGTCCCGCGCGTGACCTTCGAGGAGCTGGTCCGCCTGATGGTGGATGCGGACATGGAGGGTGGGGGAAGGCCAATCCACCCCAGGGGCTAGGGTCGGCCGGCCGCGAACTCGAGCTCCATGCCGTGCCGCCGCGCGATGGGCGCCGTCAGCTCGAAACGGGCGTGGTCGTGCGCGCGTCGATCAAGGCGTCGAGTTCTCGACGGAGGCGGGGAAGGATCTCGTCGTAGGTGAAGGCCCCCACCGTCTCCGTGCGGCGCTTGAGGTTGACGTGGGTCGGCCCGCACCACAGGCCCAGATCGGCGTCGTCGGTCTCGCCGGGGCCGTTCACCCGGCAGCCCATCACGGCGATGGTGAGGGCGTGCCGCTCCGCGTAGACCGTCATCTCCTTGACCGCCTCCGCCAGCTCCACGAACTTCTCGTTCTCCACGCGCGAGCAGGACGGGCACGAGATGATGTTGAGCTTGTCGTCGTCGAAGACGGGCACGGAACGGAAGCGTCCGGCGGAGATGTCGGCGAGGATCTGCCGCCCGACCGTGATCTCCTCGTGCTTGCGCGGGTTGGGCAGGGTGAGGCTCACGCGCACGGTGTCGCCGATGCCGCGCGAGAGGAGCTGCTCGAAGGCCACCCGTGTCTTGATTACGCCTTCCGGAGGGATGCCCGCTTCGGTGACGCCCAGATGCAGCGGCACGTCCGGGCGAAGGGCGGCGAAGCGGGTATTCCCCTCGATGACCTTGCGCGGATGCGAGTCCTTGAGGCTGACCACGTAGCGATCGAAGCCGACCTCGTCGAGCAGGGCGCAGTGCTGCAGCGCGGACTCCACCATGGCCGCGATGTCGTCCTCGGGATGCCGGGCCTTGAGCTCGGGGTCCACGCTCCCGCAGTTGACGCCGACGCGGATCGCGCAGTCGTGCTCGCGCGCGATCTCGGCCAGGAAGCGGACCTTCTCGCGGACCGGCTTCTCACGCTCGTGGTGGTAGAGATGGCCGGGGTTGTAGCGCACCTTGTCGACGTGAGGCGCGACGGAGGCGGCCAGCCGGTAGTTCTCCTGGAGGTCGACCACGAGGTTCGCGCGCGTCTGGCGCCGGATCTCGGCCAGGGCCTCCACGTCCCTCGCGCTGTCCACGGCCACCCGCACGAGGTCGCCGCCGGCGGCGCGGATCGCTTCCGCCTGCGCCACGGTTGCGTCGATGTCCTGCGTGCGCGTGGCGCACATGCTTTGAACGGCTACAGGGTGCGCAGAGCCGAGAAAGGCGGTGCCGACGC
>QHVP01000657.1 GCA_003222295.1 Acidobacteriota bacterium
CCTGATCGCCCTTGCCTTCAAGGATGTTCTCACCGTCCCGTGGGCGTCCTGCGCGAGCGCGTACCGCAGCCTGTGCCCGAACATGCTTCTCTACTGGGAGACGATCCGGGCCGGATGTCAGGAGGGCTTCCGGACCTTCGACTTCGGCCGCTCGAGCCGTGGCTCGGGCACCTACAGGTTCAAGCGGCAGTGGGGAGCGCAGGAGGAGCCGCTGTTCTGGTACACGATCCCGATGGACCGGCGGCGCGGCCGGCCGGTGGGCGGGGCGAGCCGCGCCGCCTTGCTCGCCGAGTCGTGGCGCCACCTTCCCCTCGCCCT
>QHVP01000658.1 GCA_003222295.1 Acidobacteriota bacterium
TCTTCCGCTCCCCACTGGCGCTTGAAGCGGTAGGTGCCCGAGCCACGGCTCGAGCGGCCGAAGTCGAAGATCCGGAAGTCCTCCTGACATCCGGCCCGGATGGTCTCCCAGTAGAGAAGCATGTTCGGGCACAGGCTGCGGTACGCGCTCGCGCAGGACGCCCACGGGACAGTGAGAACATCCTTGAAGGCAAGGGCGATCAGGCCCCCGATGGGCGAACTCCCCTTGCGCACCAGGGCGACGCGAGCCCGATCCCTGAATGCCTCGAAGACGACCGTGAAGAGCCGGCGGGCGTGCACCGGCGAGCCGAGCTCCCGCATGCGCGTGGCGAAGATCGTGTCGAACGCGTCGAGCTGCTCGGCACCGCCGAAGACGACGGACAGGCCCGCTCGCTCCGCTTTCCGGATCTGGTTGCGGACGCTGCCGTCGAAGCGCGCCCAGAGCCGCCCGACGTCGCCGGGGACGGCCAGGCTGAGGTTCACCTTGTGCTCCATCGGCTCCGAATCGACGGCCAGCCGCTGCGCGCAGCGGAGCTCCACGGCGTCGGCTCCCACCCTTCGTGCCTCGTCGAGCAGGCGCGCGACGAGGGCGTCGACGAGGGCCGCGGAGGAGCCACACGGCCCGCCGCCGTCCAGGAACGGCATCGAGCTCACGACCGTCCCCCCCACTGGCCTTCGCACGATGAAGGCCGGGAGCACGCCCCGCCGTCCGTCGCCATCCTCCGCGCTGAGATAGAGCGGGTCATGCCCATAGGTTTTCCGGATCACCGTCCGCCACTCGCCCGCGTGGGCAAGGTTCGACGCGCCCAGGGCCTCCACTGCCCGGCCCCAGTCGCCGTCGACGTCGGCGTCGCTCGGGCGCGACACCCGAACCTCCGATCGCGTCGGGATCGCGGTGGTCACAGCGCGCGGGACTCGGCGGTGAGGACACGTTCCGGGACGTGGCGTGGGGCGGGCGGCGCGTACGACTGGAGCACTTCGGACGCGGTCGCGAACTGGAACCGGTCGAGAAGGGCGGAGAGCTTGGCCGTCTCCTTCTCCATGCCCACGTAGTGGCGGAACCGGTGGTACCACGCCATCGGCGGCCGGGGCTGTTCCGGATCCAGCTCCCACGGGTGCAGGTAGAACATCACGGGACGCCGCTCCACGAGATTGACGTGCGCGATGCCCAGCCGCGTCAGGGGACCGGGGAGCAACCGGAAGAAGCCGCCCCCGCCGATCGGCAGGTTCACGCCCACGAGCCGCGCCGTTCCGATCGGGAACTCCGTCAAGCTGCGGGGCCCCTCTCGATGGATCTCGTATGGAAATCGCGGCGCGGCGGGATCCCCGTATCGATCGTGCACGATCGGATAGAGGCTGGAGTCGTAGCGAAATCCCTCATCCAGGAGGATCTGGTAGGCCCAGGCTTGAGCGCGGCCGATCGAGAAGTTGGGGGCCCGGTAGCCGTCGACCTCTTCGCCCAGCGCGTCCTCGATCCGCGCCTTGGCCGCGCGGGTGTCCGCCCGGAACTGCGCCGGGCTCTGGACGTTCACGCTCTCGTGCCGGTTGCTGTGACACCCGATTTCGTGACCCTCGGCGGCGATCCTCCGAACCATGGCTGGATGGTGCGCGGCCACTTCCCCCACCACGAAGAATGTGCCGCGGGCGTTGTGCTCGCTGAGCAGCGCGAGAAGCCGGTCCACGCTCTGCTCGACCCGGCTCTCGAAGCGCTGCGCGCCCAGTGCACTCGTTCCGCGCTGGAAGATGGCGGCGTGGTAGTACTCCTCGACGTCCACACTGAGAACGTTCGTGATCACGGGCGGAGCTCCTGCTGGTTACCTGGACTCTGGAAGAATCAGCGCGTGCCGGTCTGGGGCAGCGCCGCGAGGCGGTCGGACGGATTCCACAGGGCGATGCGTTCGCCGCGGGCGAAGCGATGCCAGGCCAGGAGAACGGCCGCGTTCGCCCGCAGGAGATAGGCCGGGATCCTCAGGCGCGGCGCCCCCGTCCGGACGCCCGCCAGTGCGATGGCGTAGAAGGCGCACTGAAGGAGCAGGGTCGCGCCGTACAGCGGATGCCGCGGGAGGAGAGCCACGTTGCCGAGGGCGGCGCCCACCATCGCGAACGGCACCAGCCAGCGGCACAGCTTGTGGCTGGCCAGCTGCCAGGCGAACAAGCCATGGCGGAAAGGGTTGAGCATCCGGGCGTTGGTGGCCAGCACGTGGAGGCCTCTCACGACCGTTCGGACCTTCCGCTCGAGCTCGCGCCGGTCGTCGGCGATGTTGCGGTAGTAGCCGGCGCTCCGCGTATCGA
>QHVP01000659.1 GCA_003222295.1 Acidobacteriota bacterium
GATCGGAGCGAGGTCCGCTTCCGCCTTCAGGTCGACCTTCTCCGTCGGGCGCAGGGCCACCGACAGGTTGGCTCCCGCCGACGCGCGCATGCGGACCTGCACTTCGTGCACGACGTCGCGGTCCTCGGACGGCGGCCGCTCGAGGTCGATGACGGGCAGGTCGCTGGTGGCGCGACCGACGAGGTGCCCGTCGCGAACGGTCAGGCCCTGAACCCCCGGGCCCGCGGTCCAGGCCGGCGGCGTGCCGGACGGACCACTCGACGGCGCCGGGATCGACACGAAGCGCCACTCCACGGGCGGAGGCAGAGACACGCCGGGCGCATTCGTGTTGACGGCCGGGTCCGGCTTGTACAGGTCCACCAAACGGATCGGCGCCGGCGCCGTCTCGGAACCGCGCGGCCGGCAGCCGGGGATCAACGCGGCGGCGAGGCCGCAGAGGAGGAGGGACGAACGAGCGCGGGTGGCCAGCATTGTCTACGCTGTCAGGAGGGGTGTGATGTTACCGGAAGGACGGGGAGCTGACGAATCGAGGGGGACCTCGCCCAGGGATATGTCCAGTACGGGGACCCAATGGTGGATGGTAGAGTATTTCTACCAACACCATAAATGGCATCATGGTGTCAGAGGAGGTCGAGATGGCTCTCAACATCAAGGACCCGGAGGCGGAGCGCCTCGCAGCGGAGGTCGCGGCCTTGACCGGTGAATCGAAGACCGGCGCCATCCGCCAGGCGCTGCGAGAACGGAGAGAGCGCTTGCGCCTCCACGTGGATCGACGGCATCGGCAAGACGCGCTGCGGAGGTTCCTCGAGCAGGAGATCTGGCCGGCCGTCCCGAAGCACGTCCGAGGACGCCGCCTCTCCCGTAAGGAAGAGGAGAAGATCCTGGGATACGGTCCGAGTGGGGCATGATCGTCGATAGCTCCGCAATCGTCGCCGTCTTCCTGAAGGAGCCCGGCTTCGACGGCCTCCTCGACAAGCTGGTCGGGGCGGCCAGCCTGGGCATCGGCACTCCGAACTTGCTCGACTGCGGAATGGTCCTGACCGCACGCCTCCGCCGGGACGCGCGTCCGCTCCTCTTCAGGTTCCTGCAGGAGTTCATGATCGTCCCCGTTTCCTTCGGGGACGAACACTGTCGTGAGGCGATGGACGCTTACATGCGATTCGGGAAGGGACGCCATGCGGCGGCTTTGGACCTCGGCGACTGCTGCGCGTATGCGACGGCCCGCCTCGCCGAGCAGCCCCTTCTCTGCACCGGCGGCGACTTCGCCCGCACCGATGTCGAATTGGCCTGACCGCGCGCTAGAGCTTCAGCCCCTGCAGGTAGGCCACGCTCTGTGGGATGTGCGTGAGGGGGTCGGTGCTCTCGTCCTCGATGTAGTACTCCGTGGCGCCCGCCTTCATGGCCGCGCGCAGGACGGCCGGCCAGTCGATCTGGCCCGTACCCAGGGGCACGTCCGCGTCGGGCGTGGCCGTTCCCTTCCCCGTTTCGCGGGGATAGCCCTTCTTGATGTCCTTGAGGTGCAGCGAGCGCACGCGGCCCTTGTACTTCGTCATCAGGGCCACCGGATCCGCGCCGCCGTGGTAGGTGTGGAACACGTCGACCTGGAAGTGGACGAGCTGCGGGTCCGCGGCCTTGGCCAGGGTGTCGAAGAGCGTGCCGTCGGGTGAGGGCACCATCTCGTAGCCGTGCGTGTGATAGCCCAGGCGCATCCCCGCGTCCTTCGTGGCCTTGCCCGCGCGGTTGAAGACCTCGGCCGCCTTGAGCGCGTCCTCCGCCGTGAACGCGTCCTTGTGCGTGATCCACGGGCACACGATCGTCCCCGCCCCCAGCTCCTTCGCCTCCGCGATCGCGCCCGGCAGGTCGTCGCGCAGCCGCTCGAGGCCCATGTGCGCCGACGTGCAGCGCAGCCCGGCGGCGTCGAGGGCGGCGCGCAACTCGGACGCGGTGTGCTTCCAGAGACCCGCCCCCTCCACGTCCGTGAACCCCATCGCGCGCACCTTGGCCAGGCTTCCGGACAGGTCCTTGGGCAGGTACTCGCGCAGGCTCCAGAGCTGGAGGCCGATGGGGCCGTTGACGGGGCTCTTGATGCTGGCGGCGCCCGCGGCCATCGCCCAGCGGTCCGCGAGCGCGGACGCGGTCAGGCCGGCGGCCAGCGTGGTCAGGAAGTCTCGGCGGGAGGGCATCGCGTTACCTCGCTTTCGATGGGCCAGAACTCTATCACCTCAGTAGATGTAGACCGGCGTACCCACCGTCACCATGTCGTAGAGCTTCTCGATGTCGGCGTTGCGCAGGCGCACGCAGCCGTGGCTCACCGCCCGCCCGATCGAGTCCGGCTGGTTCGTGCCGTGGAGCGCGTAGCCGTTGCCGAGGTTCAAGCGACGGGTGCCCAGCACGCCCTCGTACCTTCGCGGCGTCGAGCCCAGGGGCGGCACCACGAGCTGGCCGTCCACGATGATCTCTCGTCCGTCGGTCGCGCTCAGGGTCGTCTGGCTGCCGTCCGGGGAACGCTTGACCACCTCGTTGCCGGAGACCGTGACCACGGAGCCGTCGGACGAGGTCAGGCTCTGCCCGCGCTCGAGGCGCACCAGGCCGGCCCCCCGCTTGCGTGCCTGCTCCACGTAGTGCCAGTCCGGAGGCGCCCACACTGGGTCCTCCTCCTTGCTGATCACGGACAGGCGGCCGCGCGGCGTCTCGAACTTCCAGACATCCTCACCGCCGCCCTCGCGCACGAGCGTCTTCCCGCTGCCGGTGGCGACCTGGGTGTGGAACAGGACCTCCTCGCCCTTCTTGTACCAGAGCTCGCGCTCGCCCGTGCTCACGACGATGTAGGGCTGATCGGCGGGAGGCGTGGCCGCCTCCTCGGCCTGGCGCAGGGCAACGGCAGTGGCGTCGAGGCTCCACTTCACGCCCTCGAGCAGGTCCGTGTCGTCCTCGAGCACGGCGCGCCCCACGCTGCGCTGCAGGCGCAGCGACGCGGTGTGGGCGAAGAGCGCGCTGCTGGCCGCGGTCACGAGCAGCATCGCGCCGATGAGGTAGAAGGCGACGCCGCCTCCGTGGCCGAAGAAGCCCACGACGCGCGTGGTCAGGGACGGCGGGGCGGAGGGGCCGGGACCGCGTGTCGTCATCAGTGGAAGTACACCGGGATTCCCGCGCCCAGGTTCGGCCGGATGGCCTCCAGGTCGGCGGCGTCGGCGCGCAGGCTGCCGGGCAGGACGTAGGCATCGTCGGCCAGCGGTCCCGCCTTCGGACGCGAATAGATGACGGTGCCGTCGTCGAGGATGACGGCGACCGGGCCGAGCGCGCCCGGGATGCGGCGGTCGCGAACCGGCGGCTGGCCGCGCTGCGTCCACACCCAGGACGGAACCTCCCAGGCATAGGAGTCGTCGACGACGGCGACCACCTGGCGGCGGCCCAGCGGAGGAGTGATCTTGCGCGCGCCGGGCGGCTGGCCGACCGTCACCTCGGGGCCGATCTGGACGCGGATCCCGCGGAGCTGGGCGCCTTCACGCTGGAGGTCCATCGTGCCCTTGTCGAGCTTGACGGAAAGGTTGAGGCCTTTCTCCGTGACCGCCTGCTGCGCGACCAGCGCCTGCTCGAGGTCGGCGCGAGAGGCCTCGCTGGCCAGCAGCGCATCCGCCCGCTGCCGGTCGGTGGCGGTCATGGCCGCGCGGTCCTCGCGGATCTCACGGCGGTACTGCACGGCCTTGAACAGGAGGAACCCGTCGAGCACGGTCAGGCCCCCCAGCCCCAGGGCCATGGCCGTCACGATGCGCGGATAGGCCTCGCGGAAATCGCCCCAACGGGTGCGGCGCCGCTCGCGTGGCTCCCCTTTGGACCATGGAAAACGCCGCCGCTGGCGGGGAGCGGCCTCGGGCCAGGGAGCATCGCGCCGCTCGGTGTCAGGCATCGTTTCGATGGTGGCACAACACCAGACCTCCGGCCGCCTGCGATCTCCCTATAATTCGACGATGGACCTCCCGCTCGAGGCGACCCTGCGTCAATCGGCGGAATCCGCGCCGTCGGAGATCGTCGCGGCCTACCTGTTCGGCAGCAGGGCCCGGGGCACCGCCCGGCCGTCGAGCGACGTGGACCTTGCGGTGCTCCTGCGTTCGCGCCCCGTTGGCCGGCTGAGCAGTGTGGCGCGGGAGTTCGAAGCCAGCGT
>QHVP01000656.1 GCA_003222295.1 Acidobacteriota bacterium
GTGAAGTGGCCCTGCGAGTCGAGAAGCACGAGGGCCAGCGCGAACTCCGCCCAGTACCAGGCCAGGTTGAAGGTGGCGGTGGCGCCCAGCCCGGGCCCGACCAGGGGCAGGGCGATGCGCCAGAGGACGCGCGGACGCGAGGCGCCGTCGAGGCGCGCCGCCTCCAGGAGGGAGGTCGGCAAGGCGTCGAAGAAGTTCTTGAGCACGACGATGGTGAAGGGGAGCTGCACCCCCGCGTAGACGAGGACGAGGCCGGCGTGGGTGTCCAGCAGCCGCAGGCGGCCGATGAGGCCGTAGATGGGCACCAGGAGCACGATGGGCGAGACCATCTGCATCGCCAGCAGCCCGGTGAGGAGCGGGCCGCGGCCGGGCACCTCCTCCCGGGACAGCACGAAGGCGGCGGGCACCCCGAGGATCAGGGTGGCCACGGTCGCGCTGAGGGCGACCTTGAAGCTGTTGAGGAGGTACCATGGTACCTCGGTACGTCGCAGCACGAACCGGTAGTTCTCGATGCTGGCCTCCGCGGGCAGCCACTGCGGCGGGTACGCATACACGCCGGCCTTCGTCTTGAGCGAGACGGACAAGAGCCAGAGCATGGGGAGGACGAAGGCGACCGCCACCGCGGCCAGGGCGGCCGTGTAGGGACCGCGCCGCCCGCCCGCGCTCACGCCGCTTTCCCTCCGCGCTGGATGAGACGCGCGGCGATCAGGGCCAGGCCGAGGTTGAGGGCGAGCAGGATCACCGCCACCGCGGCCGCGCGGCCCGCCTCCATGCTCGCGAAGGCGGAGCGGTACATGAAGAGCGAGATGACCTCCGTGCGCCGCGCGGGCCCGCCGCCGGTCAGGGGCAGGATGAGGTCGAAGGTGTTCAGGGTCTGGATGGTGACGAGGGCGAGGTTCAGGGCCAGCACCGGCCGCAGGGGCGGCAGCAGGACGACGCGCAGTCGGCCCCAGGCGCGCAGCCCCTCGAGATCGGCCGCCTCGTGCAGCTCGGAGGGGATCCGCTGCAGGCCGGCGAAGAGCAGGATCATGCTGAAGGCGCAGCCGCGCCATCCGTTGGCGACGATGAGCGACGTCAGGGCGAGGGGACCCGAGGAGACGAGGGGCAGCGGGCCCTGGCCGATCCGCGACAGCCAGTAGTTGACGATCCCGGACCGGTTCTCGATGAGCAGGATCCGCCAGAGGACGCCGACGAGCACGCCCGGGATGATCCAGGCGCTGACCACCGCGATCCGCGCGAAGAGCGTGAAACGGGCCCGGTGGCGGCGCGCCGCGTCCAGCAGCACGGCGATGGCCAGCCCCAATCCCATCTGCAGCGTCACGGAGGCGGCCAGGAACATGAGCGTCACCGCGACCATGCCCGGGAAGGCGGGATCGCCGAGCACGCCGCGGTAGCTCTCCAGCGTGTACGCGTAGGCCAGGCCGTGGGTGCGCGTGTTCGTGAAGGACAGGCGCACGAGGTCGAGCATCGGGAACGCGACCAGGGCCGCGATGACGATCAGCGCCGGCGCCAGCCAGCCCGGGCTGGCGGCGCCGCGACGCGGCCAGAGGAGAAGGAGGGCGGCCAGCACGCCCAGCGCCATCGGGATCACGGCCACGGGATCGACGCCCGACCGGGGCCCGGTAGCGGCGCGCGGGCGTGCCGCTTCCGCCTGCACCGCACGCCAGGCGTCGTCGAGCGCCGCCTCCGGGGTCTTGTCGCCGGACACCGCGTAGCCCACCGCGAGCTGGAGCTGCTCGGAGATGGCCGGGTACAGCGGCACTCCGGGCCGCGCCCGGCCGTGGGCGACCATCGCGCCGAACTTCGCGTACCACGGATCCTCGCGGAACAGCGCCACGTCGCGGTAGGTGCTGCGGCGCACGGGAAGCTGGCCCGTGACCTCCAGGATGCGGCCCGCGTTGGCCCGGGACTCGACGAACTGCAGGAAATCCGCCGACGCGCGCTGGCGCGCGGGATCCTTGGCGAACATCACCCACGCCCAGCCGCCGGTGCCCGTCGTTTCCTCGGCCCCCGCCGCCTGCGGGATGGGGGCCACGTCCCACTTCGCGAACTCCGCGGGGGGCAGCCCCTCCCGCAGGTTGGCGAGCTGCCAGTTGCCGCCGAGGAACATGGCGGTGTCGCCGGCGATGGCGGCGGACGTGAGCTGCTGGTAGTCGTTGTGACCCAGCACCGCCCGCGGCGAGGCGCCGCTGGTGACGGTCTCGCGCAGGAAGCGCAGGACGCGGACCATCTTCTCGCGATTGGGCGCCTCCCCGAACACGGGCCGTCCGCCGTCGTCGACGAGCTGGCCACCCTGACCCCAGAACATCCCGAGGTGATCGAAGACGGCGGCCTCCCACCGGCCCGCGTTGTAGAGGTAGCCCGCGATGTGCTTCTCCCGCGCGATGCGCGACGCCGCCTGGATCAACTCGTCCCAGGTCTTCGGCGGCACGGGGACGAGGTCCTTCCGGTAGTACAGCATCCGGCAGTCCGTGCCGTGCCACATGCCGTAGACGTGGCCCTCCCGGTCGGAGAGGGCGGAGGTTGCGAAGGGCTCGTAGTCGGCGCGGTCCGCCGCCGGCCAGTAGGGATCGAGGGGCTGGGCGTGATGGCCCTCGAGGAACAGGGGCATCCAGAAGCTGTCCACGGACGCGATGTCGGGCAGGCGGTCG
>QHVP01000660.1 GCA_003222295.1 Acidobacteriota bacterium
CGATGGCGGACCCGGATGGGATACCCGTGCCGGGCCAGCGTCTCCCCCACCGCGTTCGCGATCATGACCGACCGGTGGCGGCCGCCCGTGCATCCGATCCCGATGGTGAGGTAGCTCTTCCCCTCCTTGACGTAGCGCGGGATGACGTAGGAGAGGAAGTCGTCGAGCTTCTTGATGAAGCGCGCGGTGTCCGGCTGACGCTTCATGTAGCGGACGACCGGCGCGTGGTTGCCGGTGAGGGGCTTGAGCGAGGGCACGAAGTTCGGATTGGGCAGGAAGCGCGCGTCGAAGACGAGGTCCGCCTCCGAGGGCACGCCGTACTTGTAGCCGAAGGACATCACGGACAGCACGAGCGGCGACTGCTCCGCGCGCACGTCGTAGTGCTCGCGGATGTAGTCGCGGAGCTGGTGCACGGTGTAGTCGGAGGTGTCCAGGATGAGGTCGGCGATCTTGCGGATGGGGCGCAGGGCCTCGCGCTCCTCGCGGATGCCCTCGATGGCGGGCTGGTTGATGGCGAGCGGATGCGGCCGGCGCGTCTCGCTGAACCGCCGCTGCAGCACCCTCTCCTCCGCCTCCAGGAAGAGCACGCTGGCCGCGAAGCCCTTGGCCCGGAGCTGGCGGAAGACGTGCGGGAACTGCTTCAGGAAATCCCGCTCCCGCATGTCCACGACCAGGGCCGAGCGGTGCAGCTCGGCGCTGTCGCGGATGAGGTCGGCAAAGCGCGGGATGAGCGCGCTGGGCAGGTTGTCCACGCAGAACCAGCCGCTGTCCTCCAGCGCCCGCGCGACGTGAGTCTTCCCGGATCCGCTGAGGCCGGTGATGATCAGGATGCGCGGCTCGCTGCGGCGGTCGCGGCCGAGGCGGGCCTCGGAGCGGGGGGCGCGCCGGGAGCGGCGCGAGGCGGGAGGCGTCGCGCGCCGGGGCGCCCGCGCGCTCATCGCACCCTCCGGCGCTCGGCGGTGGCGCGGCGCCGGCGGGAGAGGGGGCGCCGGCCGGAAGTGGTCTTGGCCTCGATCATCTCGTCCACGCGCTCCACGAACTGCCGCGCCGCATCGTATCCGCGTTCCTTCAGGAGCTGGTTGCGAGCGGCCACCTCCACCAGGATGGCCAGGTTCCGGCCCGGGGCCACCGGCATTCGGATGAGCGACATCTCCTGCTCGAGGATGAGGAACTTCTCGTCCTGGAGGCCGAGCCGATCGTACTCCCGTCCGGCCTCCCAGCGCTCGAGGCTCACCACGAGCTCGACCCGCTGCGACGTGCGGATCGAGGACACCCCGTAGAGGTCCTTGATGTTGATGACGCCGAGGCCGCGCAGCTCCATGTGATAGCGCGTGAGGTCCGGGGAAGCGCCGATGAGGACGTCGCCGATGCGCCGGATCTCGACGACGTCGTCCGCGACCAGACGGTGGCCGCGGTCGATGAGGTCCAGCGCGCACTCCGACTTGCCGATCCCGCTCTCCCCCACGATCAGGACGCCGAGGCCGAAGACGTCGATCAGCACCGCATGCAGGTGGAGGCGCAGGGCGAGCCGCTCCTCGAGGAGGGCGGACAGGGCCTTGATGAACGGGGTGGACTCCGCGGGCGTGACCAGGATCGGGATGCCGCGCGCGTCCGCCTCCGCCAGCAGCTCGGCCGGGGCGTCCAGCCCCTTGGTCACGACGAAGCAGGAGATCCGGCAGGAGGCGAGGCGGCGCAGGACGGCGGCCCGGCGGGCGGCGGAGAGCTTGCGCAGGTACCCGAGCTCGCTCGCGCCCAGGATCTGCACGCGCCCGTAGCGGATGTACTCCGTGTACCCGGTGAGGGCGAGGCCGGGGCGCTGGACACGCGAGAGGGTCACGACGTGATCGAGGCCGGCCGCTCCGGCCACCAGCCCCAGCCCCAGGCCGGACGAAGGCTCGAGCAGATCGCGCACGAGGACTTTCGCCCCTTCGCGCGCCTCTTGCCGGCGCTCCAGCCTCAGCGGCGGCGGACGCCGCGGGGTGCGACGCGGCGTTCTCAGGCCTCCGGCTCGATGAGGCCGAGGTTGCCGTCCTTGCGCTTGTAGAGGACGCTGACGCGCTCGGTGGAGGCGTCGCGGAAGACGAGCACTCCTTCCCGGCTCGCACCGACCTCGAGGGCGGCCTCCTCGATCGTCATCGGCTTCACGGCGAAACGGCGGCTGCGGATGACGCGCGGGCCGGACTCTTCGCGCGGAGCGGCCACGGGTGCGGCCGCGGTGCGCAGGCTGGTGGCCCGGGAACGGCCGCCTCCCTTGCGCACCCGCCGCTTGCCCACACGGCGCTCGGCCTGGCGGATCAGCTTGTCCATGACCGTGCGGAGCGAGACGCCGATGTCACTCGACTCCTGGGTGGCGGCGAGGTCTCCATGCGGCGAGTGCACGGTCACCTCCGCGCTGTGCCGGTGCTTGTCCGCGCTCAGGATCACATGGACGTCCGTGATTCCGCGCAGGTGCTTGGCCAGCTTGCGCAGCTTCCGATCGCCCAGACGCCGGACGGAATCGGATACGTCCATATGCCGGCCCGTATATTCGATTCTCACTGCACCGATTTGCGCAGATTCGACGGCGGGATCCGCAGTTCTTCTCGATATTTCGCGACCGTGCGCCGGGCCAGGGGGAGGCCGTCGGATCCCAGGATCTCCGCGATGCGGGAGTCCGAGAGGGGACGGAAGGGATCTTCCGCTTCGATCATCTTGCGGATCTTGTCCTTGATGGTGACGGAGCTGATGGCCTCGCCCATGTTGGACGTGATGCCGCTGTGGAAGAAGAACCGCAGCTCGTAGACGCCGCGCGGGGTGTGCATGTACTTGTTGGCCACCACGCGGGAGACGGTGGACTCGTGCATGCCGATGTCGGTGGCCACGTCGCGCAGGACGAGCGGCCGCAGGTGGGCGATGCCGTGGTCCAGGAAGCCGCGCTGGTGGCGGATGATCGACTCCGACACCTTGTAGATCGTGCGCTGGCGCTGGTCCACGCTCTTGAGCAGCCAGAGCGCGCTGCGCAGCTTCTCCTTGACGTAGTTGCGCGTCTCCTCCGAGCCCACCTCCTTGACGTCGAGCATGCGCTTGTAGGTCGGGCTGATGCGCAGCTTGGGCAGGCCGTCGTCGTTGAGGATGATCTTGTAGTCGTCCCCCTCCTTCACCACGAACACGTCCGGAATGATGTAGGTCGACTTGTCGGGGCTGTACTTCAGGCCCGGCTTGGGGTCGAGGCGCTTGATGATCTCGAGGTGATGGGAGACCTCGTCCGGGCTCAGACCCATCTGCCGCCCGATCTCAGGGTACTGGTGGCTCTGGAGCTGCTTCATGTGCTCGCGCACCATGACGTCGGTGGGCGAGCCCTCCAGGCCCAGGTTCCGGAGCTGGAGGCGGAGGCATTCGCAGAGGTCGCGCGCGGCCACTCCCGAGGGATCGAGCCCCTGGATGAGGGTCAGGGCCTTCTGGACCTCTTCCACCGGATAGGGACCGAGGTTCGCGATCTCCTCCACGGAGGCCCTCAGCAGCCCGTCCGCATCCAGGTTCTGGATGATGGCGTCGCCGATCTCGAGCGTGAGCTCGTCCGACACGGACATGTGGAGCTGCCACATCAAGTGGTCGTAGAGGTCGGGCTGCTCGGTGAGCGTGTTCTCGATGGGCGGCAGCTCCGGGATCTCGGCGCTGCGGGTGCGGCGGTGATCGCCGTCGTCGAGGTAGTCCTCGAAGAAC
>QHVP01000124.1:0-3180 GCA_003222295.1 Acidobacteriota bacterium
TCGAGGACCAGCAGGGGCAGGTGGTTCCAGGCGCGACCGTCACCGCCATCAACGAGCGCACCGCCTCCCTGCGCGTCGACCACACCGACGCCAAGGGCAACTTCCTGTTCACGGCCATGCCGCCCGGGACCTATGCGATCAAGGTCGAGATGTCGAACTTCCGGACCGTGGAGCAGAAGGGGAACGTCCTCTCTCCCTCGACGCGGATATCCGTGGGGACGATCAAGCTGACGGTCGGGCTGGGCGAAAGCGTCGTGGTGGAGGCGGCCGGGAACCGCGTCAACACCGAGGAGACGCAGCACGCCGGCCTCATCACCGCGAGCCAGATCGCGCAGATCCAGACCAAGGGGCGCGACGTCACGTCCTTGATGCGGCTCGTGCCCGGGGTGCGCTACGAGGACACGGTGGAGTCGCTGGGCGAGAGCTTCGGCACCCTCGTCCCCCAGGTCAGCGGGATGCGCCGAGACTGGAACCACATCACGGTGGACGGCGTGCTGGGCAACGAGGTGGGCCAGGCCAACCGGATGGCCCAGAACATCAACCTGGACGCGGTTTCGGAGATCCGCGTCCTCCTCAACACGTTCCGCGCCGAGTACGGGCGCACGGGCGGCGCCCACATCGAGATCGTGAGCAAGAGCGGCGATCAGGAGTACCGCGGCAACGCGTACTACTACGGGCGCAACGATCACCTCAACGCGAACGACTTCTTCAACAACCGCGCCGGCCGCGCGCGCCCGCGCTACCGGTTCAACACCTACGGCTTCAACCTGGGCGGCCCCATCCCGGGCCTGAACAAGGACGGGGAGAAGAAGCTCTTCTTCTTCTATTCCCTGGAGGCGCCGATCACGGAGAAACCGGGCAACCTGCTCCAGTGGACGATGCCGACCGAGCGCGAGCGCAGCGGCGATTTCTCGCAGACCCTCGACAGCGCGGGCCGGCTCGTCGTGATCAAGGATCCCCTCACCGGGCAGCCCTTCCCCGGCAACGTCATCCCCGCCAGCCGGATCAGTCCCAACGGGCGCGCGCTCCTCAACGTGCTGCCCCTGCCCAATACCCTCGATCGCAACTTCACGAAGGGGCAGTTCAACGATCAGACGCAGTTCATCAATGACAACCCCAAGCTCAACAACATCCTGCGCCTGGACTGGAAACCCTCCCTCAGCGACAGCCTCTACGTGACCATCAAGGACTGGAAGTCCGATCAGCGCGGGGTCGGCGGGACGGGAGGCGTCACGGCGGGGCCGGCGGGATGGGGCTGGTTCAACGCCCACTACGACAATACCGACCGCACCTACAGCCTGAGCCACACCCACATCTTCAGCTCGAGCCTGGTCAACGAGGCCCAGGCGGGAGCGCGGCGGCAGAGCGAGAACTTCCGGCCCGTGAGCGATGACGACCTGCGGCGGCTGTCGCGTGCGGGCAACGGCTATACGCTGGGCCAGTTCCACCCCGAGCTGAACGCGATCGGCGCCCTCCCCAAGGTGACGTTCGGAGGCAGCGCCACACCCAACCCACCGAACTTCACCTACGACAACCGCATCGTCGGCGACGGGGGCGTGGCCTGGGTGCACTCGTTCAACGACAGCCTCACCTGGATCAAGGGCAGCCATGCCTTCAAGACCGGCCTCTACTTCGAGCACCTCTACAACACCGAAGGCAAGGGTTTCTCTGCCCAGGCCTCGTTCGCCGGGCAATACGACTTCACCGTCGATACCAACAACCCCCTCGACACGGGCTATTCGTTCGCCAACGCCCTGCTCGGCAACTTCAAGAGCTATTCCGAGATCGACGCCCTGCCCGAGGTGAACTCGCATCGTTTCCTCGTCGAGTCCTACCTGCAGGACACCTGGAAGGCGACGCGGCGTGTGACCGTCGACTACGGCGTGCGGCTGCTCTGGTTCAAGCCCTGGTACACGAAGCTGCCCGCGGCGACCTTCGTGCCCGAGCGCTACAACCCGGCCAGGGCCCCACGGCTGTACCAGCCGGCCAAGGTCAACGGCGTGAACGTGGCCCTCGATCCGGTGACGGGGCAGACGAAGCCGAACGTCTTCGTCGGAAGCTTCGTGCCCGGCACCGGCGACCCGTACAACGGCATGGTGCAGAACACGGACCCCAGCTACCCCAAGGGATTCCGGACCAACCAGGGCATCATGCCGGAGCCGCGGCTGGGCGTGGCCTGGGACGTCACCGGACAGGGCAAGACGGCCGTGCACGCCGGGGTCGGCCTGTTCCACAACTCGCAGGTGACGGCGCGCAGCATGGACCTGAGCGCGGCCAATCCTCCGGCGGTGAACACGCCGCAGATCGCCTACGGCCAGATGGAGACGCTGCTGGCCACGGGCGGCTTCTCCCTCCGCCCGAGCACAATCGTGGCCCTGGAGCGGGACGCCAAGACGCCGAGCACCTACCAGTGGTCGCTGGGCGTCCAGCAGGACCTCGGCTGGGGCCTGGTCGCCGACGTGACCTACGTGGGCTGGGTCGGACGTCACATGGAGCAGTACACGAACATCAACGTCGTCCCGGACGGGGCGAAGTTCGTGAACCTCCACCCGGAGAACGCGAACCCGCAGAATCCCACCACCGCCAAGCCCGACGACTTCCTGCGCCCCTACGTGGGCTACGGCGACATCCTGCTGCGCTCGAACTTCGGCACCGCGAACTACAACGGCCTGCAGGTCCAGCTCAACCGGCGCTACAGCCACGGCCTCCAGTTCGCGGTGGCGTACACCTATTCGCGCTCGCTGGGGATTGCGGACGAGGACGAGTGGCAGGTCAGCATCGCGCGTCCGCTGAAGGCCTGGCACTACGCGCCCCTGAGCCAGAGCCAGACCCACGACCTCGTGATCAACTACACCTGGGACGTGCCCAAAGCGAGCAAGCTCTGGAACAACGCGGTGATGCGCACCCTCTTCGACGGCTGGCAGGTCTCGGGCGAGAACGCGTTCGTGAGCGGCGAATGGGACCGGCTCGTGATCGCCACCACCGACAACTTCGACTTCACGGGCGGGACCGGCGGCAACGGCGCGGCCCTCCCCGGCGAAGGCGCGAACAACCTGCGCGTGGTCCGGCCAAACATCGTCGGCAACCTCATCGGAGGCAAGCGGGACGCCACTCCCGGCGCGTCGGGCAACTGGCTGGACCCGGCGGCGGTGGCGCGGCCCGTCAAGGGGGATCCCGGAA
>QHVP01000124.1:3217-8381 GCA_003222295.1 Acidobacteriota bacterium
CTTCTTCAAGAATTTCGGCCTGGGGGGTGAGGGCAAGCGGCGCCTGCAGCTTCGCTGGGAGATGTTCAACGTCCTCAACCACACCCAGTTCGCGACCATCGACAACACGGCGCGCTTCGATGCCGCCGGCAACCAGGTGAACGCGAGCTTCGGCGAGGCCAACGCCGCGCGCAAGCCGCGCATCATGCAAGGGTCCATCCGGCTCAGCTTCTGACCTGCGCTATCATCCGCCCGGCTCACCTTCGCGCTCCCGCCCTGCGGGAGCTGAGCCGACAGGAGGACGTATGCGTCATCCCTTCGCGCATATGATGGCCGGCGGCGCCCTCGGCGTCCTGATCGTGGTCCTCACCATGGCAAGTGCGGAAGGTGACACCCGCGGCCCCGCGCGCCCGACGCTTGGCCGCATCGAGCGTCTCGATCCCCGCCTCGACGCCGTCATCGCACCCGGGGCGGCGATGGAAGTGATCGCCAACGGTTTCGATTGGACCGAGGGCCCACTGTGGGTGCGCGCCGACGGCGGGTATCTGCTCTTCTCCGACATCCCGCCCAACCGCATCCTGAAATGGCAGGAGGGACGGGGCACGGAGATCTACCTCGAGAAGAGCGGGTACCTGGGCCCGATCCCCCGGCCCAACAACGTCTCCCCGGACGAGCCCGGGTCGAATGGCCTCACCCTCGATCCGCGGGGACGCCTGGTGCTCTGCCAGCACGGCAACCGGCAGGTCGCGCGCATGGACGCCGCGCTCTCCAGGCCCAAGGCGAAGTACGTGCCGATCGCCGACCGCTACGAGGGCAAGCGCCTCAACAGCCCGAACGACCTCGTCTACCACACGGACGGCTCGCTCTACTTCACCGATCCGCCCTACGGCCTCACGCGCAAGATGGAGGACCCGGAAAAGCAGCTCGACTTCCAGGGCGTCTACCGTGTCAGCAAGGACGGCAAGCTGAGCCTGCTGACAAAGGAGCTCTCGAGGCGCAACGGCATCGCCTTCTCGCCCGATCACAAGACGCTGTACGTCGCCAACTCGGACCCGCAGCGCGCGATCTGGATGGCCTACGACGTCAAGCCGGACGGCTCGATCGCGAACGGGCGCGTCTTCTTCGACGCCACGAGCTGGGTCGGCCCCCAGCGCAAGGGGCTGCCCGACGGCATGAAGGTCGACACCCAGGGCCATCTCTTCGCCACCGGACCCGGCGGCGTCCACATCTTCGACAAGGAGGGCAAGCACCTGGGCACCCTCGCCACGGGCGAGGCCACCAGCAACTGCGCGTTCGGAGAGGACGGCTCGACCCTGTTCATCACGGCCGACATGTACGTCCTTCGCCTCCGCCTCAAGGTCAAGGGCACCGGCTTCTGACCGCAGGCTCGACGGAGATCCACGGAGACCCCGCATGCGCGCCCTCGTGCTGAGCGAATACAAGCATCTCGACGTGCGTGACGTGCCGGAGCCGGCCGTCGGCGACGCCGACGTGCTCGTGCGCGTGCGCGCCTGCGGCATCTGCGGCAGCGACGTGCACGGGTACGACGGCTCGTCCGGGCGGCGCATCCCTCCCGCGGTCATGGGGCACGAGGCGGCCGGCGTCGTGGAACGCATCGGGGCGGCCGTCGAGCACGTGAGCCCCGGCGACCGGGTGACGTTCGACTCGACCGTGTCGTGCGGCCGCTGCGACTACTGCCGGGCCCACAGGTCCAACCTGTGCGACCAGCGCAAGGTGCTCGGCGTCTCCTGCGCGGACTACCGGCGGGCGGGCGCCTTCGCCGAGCTGATCGCCGTGCCCGAGCACATCGTGTACCGCCTGCCCGACGAGGTGCCGTTCGAGCACGCGGCCATGGTGGAGCCCGTGTCCGTGGCCGTGCACGCGGTCGCGCGCGCGCCCATGCCCGCGCGCGACGCGGTGGTGGTGGGGGCGGGCACCATCGGCCTTCTCGTGATCCAGGCCCTGCGCGCGGCGGGCGCCGGGCGCGTCATCGCCGTGGACGTGGACGAGGGCAAGCTCGCGCTGGCGCGGAGGCTGGGCGCGGAAGTGACATTGAACCCGACCGCTGTCGACCTGCCCTCGGAAGTGCGGCGGCTGACCGAGGGCGGGGCGGACGTGGCGCTCGAATGCGTGGGGGCCACGGAGCCGATCCAGACGGCGGTGGCCTGCGTCCGCAAGGGCGGGTCGGTCGTCCTCGTCGGCAACGCGTCGCCGGGCATCCAGCTGCCCCTGCAGGCGGTGGTGACGGGCGAGCTGACGCTGCTCGGCACCTGCGCGTCCAACGGCGAGTATCCCCGGGCCATCGAGCTGCTCCGTACGGGCGCCATCGACGTGCGCCCGCTGATCACGCTCGTGGCGCCCCTCGCGGACGGGCCGGCCCTGTTCGAACGCCTCTATGCCCGCGAGCCCGGCCTCATGAAGGTCATCCTCCTGCCATGAACAACGTCTTATGTGATCTCAGCGGACGCGTCGCCCTCGTCACCGGGACCAGCCGCGGGCTGGGACAGTCGTTCGCCCGCGCCCTCGCGCGCGCAGGGGCCGAGCTCGTGATCACGGCGCGGCGCAAGGACGACCTGCGCGAGTTCCAGCGCGAGATCGAGGGCCTGGGCCGTCGCGCCCTGCCCCTCGAGCTGGACGTGCGCGATCAAGGGTCGATCACGCGCATGGCCGAGGCGGCCCTGGCCGGCTACGGGAAGATCGACGTCCTCGTCAACAACGCCGGCTGCAACATCCGCAAGCCCGCGCTCGAGGTGACCTGGGAGGACTGGAACACCATCCTCGATACCAACCTGCGCGGCTCGTTCTTCGTCGCTCAGGCCATCGGCCGCCACATGGTGGAGCTCGGCTACGGACGGATCATCAACATCGGCTCCGTCACCTCCGTGGCCGGTTACGCGGGTCTCGCGCCGTACGGGGCCAGCCGCGGCGGGATCAAGCAGCTCACCATGAGCCTGGCCGACGACTGGGGGCCCCACGGGGTGACCGTGAATTGCCTGGCCCCCGGCTGGTTCAAGACCGCGCAGAACGCGCGCATGTACGAAGACGAGGAGTGGGTGGCGATGCTGAAGGAGCGCATCCCCATGCGCCGCCCCGGCCAGGGCGACGACCTCGAGGGCGCCGTGGTGTTCCTGGCGTCGGAGGAGAGCCGCTACGTGACCGGCCAGACGCTGCTCGTGGACGGGGGCATTTCCGTCGGGGCGATCCGGGCCCTGCCGCGCAAGTGATCCAGGGTATTGCAGGAGGTCCGATGAACTCGACCGTGCGATCCTTCGGCCGGGGCCTGGTCCTGGTCGCGCTGGCCGCCGTCGTGTCCGGCGCGCCCGCGCCGCTGCTCGCCCAGGCGCCCGCTCCCGCTCCTGCTCCCACTGCCACCCCGACGCTGCCTCCGCCCGACGATCCGGCGCGCCTGCAGCGTCTGGCCTGGTTCAAGCAGGCCAAGTACGGCATGTTCATCCACTTCGGCCTCTACGCGGTGCCCGCCGGCGAATGGAAGGGCCGGGCCATCCCCGGGCTCGGCGAGTGGATCATGAACCGCGCCAAGATCCCGGTGGCGGAGTACGAGCTGCTCGCGAAGCAGTTCAATCCCGTGAAGTTCAACGCCGACGAGTGGGTGCAGCTCGCCCAGGACGCGGGCATGAAGTACATGGTCATCACTTCGAAGCACCACGACGGCTTCGCGCTGTTCGATTCCAAGGTCAGCGCCTGGGACATCGTGGACGCGACACCCTTCAAGCGCGACCTGCTCAAGGAGCTGGCCGCCGCCTGTCAGCGCAAGGGGATGCCCCTCGGCTTCTACTACTCGCAGGCGCAGGACTGGCACGAGAATGGCGGGGCCGGCAACAACTGGGACTTCGGACCCGACCTGGACCCGGACGGCAAGGAGCTGAAGGACTACGACGGTTACCTGCGCGGGAAGGCGGAGCCGCAGGTGCGGGAGCTGCTGACGAGCTACGGGCCGGTAGCGCTCATCTGGTTCGACACGCCGCGCATGGTGACCAGCGAGCGCGGGCAGCGCTTCGTCGACATCGTCCGCACGCTGCAGCCCAGGACGCTCATCGACGGACGGCTGGGAGTGGCCGGCGACTACGTGAGCACGGGCGACAACGTGATCCCGGGAACGGCGCCCGCCGACGCCTGGGAGGTGCCCGCCACCACCAACCACACCTGGGGCTACCGCAAGGACGACCGCGACTGGAAGTCGCCGGGCGAGATCGCCTTCAAGCTCGTCGACATCGTGAGCAAGGGCGGCAACTATTTGCTCAACGTCGGCCCGATGTCCGATGGCGTCATTCCTTCCGCCAGCCAGGAGTCACTGCGCGAAGTGGGGCGTTGGCTGAAAGTGAACGGGGAAGCGGTGTACGGCGCCGGGCCGTCGCCCTGGGGAGACGAAGCAGGTGAGCCCAGTGCGAGGGGCACGAAGGACCTGCGCGGCCAGCCGTTGTTCCTGCCTCGCAACGAATGGCGGGCGACCACCAAGCCGGGCCGGATCTACTTGACCTTCTTCCAGGAGCCGCGCGTGCCCTTCGCGCTGCCGCCCATGAAGAACGTGGTCAAGCGCGTGTACCGGCTGGCCGACAGCGCGCCCGTGGAGACGACCCTGGACGGAGGACAGACCACGCTCCAGATCGCGCGGCCCATCCTGGATCCCATGGCGACGGTGGTCGTGGTCGAGATCGAAGGCGACGCCGTCACGAAGTGAGCGCGGACGAGCGGGTGGATCGCCGGAAGTTCCTCGAGAGCGCCAGCGCGGGTGCGGCGGCGCTGATCGCCAAGCAAACGGGGACGGGGGCGGGGACGGGTACGGGCACGGGCACGGGAGCGGCCGACCGCGCGTACTGGGTGACGGTCGCACAGCGGCTCGCAGAGCCCGTGCTCACGAACCTCGCGGCGGGCACGCTGCGCGCGCGCATGCCCGTCGAGGAGGTCGAGGGCGCGCGGCGCCGCTACGTCAGCCATCTCGAGGCCTTCGGGCGGCTCCTCGCCGGGATCGCACCCTGGCTGGATCTGCCCGCGGAGGCGACGCCGGAGGGCCGGCTGCGTGCGCGCTACGCCGACCTCGCGCGGCGCGCGCTGGCCGCGGCCGTCGATTCCGCCTCGCCGGATGCGATGAACTTCACCGACGATCGGCAGCCGCTCGTCGACGCCGCCTTCCTGGCCCAGGGCCTCCTGCGCGCGCCGCGCGCCC
>QHVP01000124.1:8484-11379 GCA_003222295.1 Acidobacteriota bacterium
TGGGATCGCGTGCGCGTGGACTACGCGCTGCGCCAGCACGCGCAGTGGTACAAGGGGGACGGGACCTACGGAGACGGGCCCGTCTTCCACTGGGACTACTACAACAGCTTCGTCATCCATCCCATGCTCGTCGACGTCCTCGCCGCGCTCGGAGACCAGTCCGAGGCCTGGAAGGCGATGCGCGACCCGGAGCTGCAGCGCGCGCAGCGCTATGCGGCCGTCCAGGAGCGGCTCATCTCGCCGGAAGGGACGTTCCCCGCGATCGGGCGATCGATCGCGTACCGATTCGGTGCCTTCCACCTCCTGGCCCAGGCCGCGCTGCGCCGCGCGCTCCCCGCGGAGGTCACGCCATCGCAGGTGCGCGGCGCGCTCACTTCGGTCATCCGACGGTCGATCGAGGCTCCAGGTACGTTCGACGAGGCGGGCTGGCTGCGCATCGGGTTCGCGGGCCATCAGCCCGGGATCGGCGAGCGCTACATCTCGACGGGCAGCCTCTATCTCTGCGCGACGGGCCTGCTGCCGCTCGGCTTGCCCGCGACCGACGCCTTCTGGGCGGATCCGCCGCAGCCCTGGACGTCGCAGCGCGCCTGGTCCGGCCAGCCCTTCGCGATCGACAAGGCCCTTTCCGACTGAATCGTCGAGAACGCGGCCGCCCCGTCTCCGGCCGCGGACGGCGGTGTCCGACACGGAGGACGGCGGCGAGTCCGTCGCATGTGCGACTGGTCATCACTCCTGGCCGAGGCCGCGTTTTACGCCGAGGTACACGCCTTGCATGCGCTGGCCGACGCGCCCGTCCGTATCCGACGGGCCTCGCGTACACGACGGCGAGAAGAGAGCCGAAGCGGATCCTGCTCGTCGAGGACGAGCCGCGTCTTCGGCTCACGCTGAACCGACGGCTGGCCAGCGAGGGCCACCTGGTCGAGCATGTGCGCGACGGCGAAACGGGGCTCGCGCGTGCATCGACGGAGGCGTTCGACCTCGTGGTGCTGGACGTCATGCTCCCCGATCGCAGCGGCTTCGAGGTGTGCCGCGAGCTGCGCCGGAGGGGAGTGGAGACCCCCGTGATCATGCTCAGCGCCCGTGGGCAGGTGGAGGACCGTGTGGTGGGGCTGCGCCTGGGGGCCGACGACTACCTCGTGAAGCCCTTCGCGATGTCGGAGCTGCTGGCGCGCGTGGAGGCCCGCCTGCGCCGCGAGACCCCGGCCGCCCCCACGGCCGCGGAGGGCTATCGCTTCGGCGACATCGACGTGGACTTCCGCAAGGCAGAGGTCCTGCGCTCCGGCCAACCGGTGAGCCTCTCCGCCAAGGAGTTCCAGCTCCTCCGGTACCTGGTCCGCCAGCGCGGTGCCACCCTTTCCCGCAACGAGTTGCTCAACGAGGTGTGGGGCTACGACGTCATGCCCAGCACGCGCACCGTCGACGTGCACGTCGCGTGGCTGCGAAGGAAGCTCGAGCCCACTCCGGGCCGGCCACGATACATCCTCACGCGCCACGGGCTCGGCTACAAGTTCGTGGGCTGAGCCGCGAACCCTGCGGTTCCACGTTTCGAGCGCCAGGCAAGCGGCGGCGCCCGCGCGTCTCACTTCGGGCGCTGGGCCTTGACCTGCGCGGGCGTGACCGCGCTCGCGCCCTTGCCGAAGGTCTTGCGTACGTACGTCACGATCGAAGCGATCTCTTCGTCAGAAAGGGAATCGAACTGGGGCATCTGGTTGCCGCTCGTCGCCTTGTGGGCGGGCAGCGCCTTCTCGGGGCCGAGCAGCAGTACCTTGACCACCGTCGCCGGCGGGCCGGCCACGACCTTGCTCCCCATGAGCGCGGGCTGCAGGCCGGGAACGCCGCTGCCGTCAGGCATGTGGCAGGTCGCGCAGGCCAGCGCGTAGAGCTTCCCGCCCGGGCTCTCGGCGGCGGCGGCCGCGGGCTTGGGAGCCGTGGCCGGAGCGGCGCTCGCCCGCGGCGCGGCGGCCGCGGTCGTCGCCGCCCGCGCCGCCGCCGCTCGCTTCCCGCCCGTATAGAAGATGCGCCACACGCGCCCTTTCTCGGTCTCGGTGACGTACATGGAGCCGTCGGGGCCGAAGGCGAGGCCGGCCGGGCGGTACTTCGCGTCCTGGGGCCGCGTGAACTGGGCGACGCCGGGGAAGCCCGAGGCAAAGACCTCGTAGGTGCCGCGCGGCATGCCGTTGTCGTCGAAGGGGACGAAGGTGACGTTGTAGCCGTCCTGCGGCTTGGGAGCACGGTTCCAGGAGCCGTGGAAGGCGATGAACGCGCCGCCGCGGTATTTCTCCGGGAACTGCTCTCCAGAATAGAACGCCATCTGCAGCGGCGCCCAGTGCCCGGGGAAGGCGACCAGCGGGTCCGGATACTTGCCCGCCTCCGCGCGCTTCGCGTTGTCGCCGCCGTACTCCGGCCCGATCATGCGCGCCTTCTGGATGGGGTCGTAGTACGTGAACGGCCAACCGTAGTTCGCGCCCTCGCGGAGGACGAACATGTCCTCCGACGGCTTCTCCGCGTTGTCCTCGTCGGTGTAGTGCTCGGGGTCGACCGTGCTCAGGTTGTCACGCCCCATCTGCACGACGAAGAACGCCTTCGAGATCGGGTTCCAGGCCACGGAGAGCATGTGGCGGTGGCCGGTGGAGTAGTGGTACCCGTCGGCCTGCGTCTGGCTGAGCTTGTCGGGGTCGAACCGCCACCAGCCGCCGTGCGTGGCCAGGAACTCCGTGGGATCCTCGCCCCTGGCCCCCCGCGCCCGATCGTGGACTCCGCCGTAGGCGTTGGAGGGAGAGCCGACCTCGACGTAGAGCTGGCCGTCGGGTCCGAAGGCGAAAGACTTCGAGTTGTGCTGCTTCCCGTCGGCGAGGCCGGAGATGACCGTCTCCTGGGCGGACCTGGGCACGAGCT
>QHVP01000662.1 GCA_003222295.1 Acidobacteriota bacterium
TGGCCGAGCGCGTCTCGCCGCCTTCGTCCGTCACGTCGGCTTCGACGGCATACGTCCACGTGAGCTCGCGCGAGGCCCGCGCGTCCGCCTCGGGCGTGAAGGAAAGGAGGAAGCGGCCGTCGGCGCCCAGGCTCGCGTCCCCCGCGGCCACGACACGAGTCGCCGTGTCGAACGATCCACCCCAGAGCCACCACCACCAGGGCTGGACGGCTTGCCGCGTGACGCGCCAGGTCACCTTCCCCGTGGTCACGGGCAGTCCGAAGTAGTAGTGGACGTCGCCGCGCAGCGTCGCCGGACGATTGAGACGGATCTCCTGCTCGGGGTCGAGCAGGGTCACTTCGAAGGTGGGCCGCTTGTACTCTTCGACCCGGACCATGGCCTCGCCGCGCAGCGAGCTGCGCACCCGCCAACGGCCGAGCAGCCGTCCCGCGGGGATCGTGAACTCGCCGGCCGCCGAGCCGTAGTCGTTGGTGGCCACCGGCTTCGTCTCGACGACGTCTCCACTCGCGTCGACGAGCTGGACGGTGACGGACGTGCGGGGCGACGTGTGGAAGCGCGACGCTTCGCCGCCACCCTCGTACGCGACCACCTTCCACAGGAGCTTCTGTTGCGGGCGGTAGACGCTCCGGTCCGTGTAGACGAGGGACGAGTGGATCGTTTCGGGTGCGCTCACGATCGTCCAGGGGACCTGCGCGGCCAGGCTCACGTCCTCGCCATGCCGCGCGAGCAGGGCCAGTTGATGGCTCTGCCATTCCCGCGTCGATACGACGGCGCCGGGCCCCGTGAGATCGAAACGGACGGCTCCATCCGTGTCCGCCGTTCGGGTGGCGGGCGCGCGATGGCCCTTCTGCCAATCGAGCTGCCACAGCTCGACGCTGGTGCCCGCGACCGGCGCGCCCGTCCGGCCGGAGGTGGCCGTGACCTCGATCGCGTCACCGGTCGAGCGCTGCACGAGGACGAGGTCGCTGACGAGCAGGTTCACGGCCTGGAGCTGGTTCGAGCCGGTGCCGCGCTTGAAGTCCGCGCGCGCGGAGCCCACCACGACGTACAGACCCGGACGGCTCAGCGGCGGCGTCACGAACGTGCGGTGCCGCCGATAGTCGGGGGTCGGCGCCAGCTCGGACGTCCACTCCGCGGCCGCCCGCGCGCCCTCGACCAGCTTCGGCACCTCCTGCCAGGCGGGCAGGAGGTTGTAGTCCCGCGACATGCGCATCCGATCGGCGAGATCGACGGCGTAGGCGCGGAAGAAGAGCCGCGGGAGGTTGGCGTGCTCCACCTCGATCGAGCGCTGGCCCGGACCATCGAGGTTCATGGCCGTGAGCTGATAGGCGGGCGCCTCGATGGCGGCGACGATCGCACGGCACTGTCGCCCGCCGATCGACTGCGGGTACGCCGCCGCGCCGGCCAGGGCGAGGGCGCGGGCGCGCACGAGCGCATCCCCCGTGTCCTCCTCCTTCACGAAATCCGCGAGCGTCGCCTGGCCCACCGACCACCATTCGAGGTCGCGCATCGAGGGAAGCCGGCCCTCCAGGTCGTCGCGAATCTCCTTGCGGTCCTCGCTCGCGGTGAAGGAGGCGTGCAGCCGGCGGAGCCGCTCGAGGCGTGCCTCGAGGGCCGCCTCCCTCCGTCCGGCCGCGGCCTGCCAGGCCTCCAGGTCCGTAAGGACGGCCGCGAGCTTCGTGAGCGGGTGCGCGGCGGGATCGTCGAGGCCCGCCTGTACCGGCCCCAGCAGCGCGGTCACGTCGAGCCGGTACAGCTCGTGCTGCTCCGGGCTCCAGAGCGCGGTGTCCGCCAGCAGCTCGACGATCAGGTAGGTGACCGTGTCCCGCACCGTCCCCCGGACGCGCGCGGGGTAGTTGCCGCGCTGCAGGTAGTCGCCGATGCGGTCGATCGGATCCGCACCGATGCGGTCACGTTGCGCCCAGACGCGCGCGTACGCACGCATCGCCTCCGCGCCGATCTCGTCCGCCGTCCACTTCTTGAGATCCAGCGGATCCTTCGACTCGACGCGCTCGCGTTGCCGGATCTCGTAGGAGTACGCCTGGAGGTAGTTGACGAGGGTCTGGCCATGGAAGAGGTCGAGCACGGCGTGGCCGGCGGGGCCGGGCGGCCACGGCGTCTCGCGCAGGAAACGGACGACCGTCTCGTACCCGTGAAGGGCGCTGCGGAGCTGCGCTTCCCGGACCAGCGCGCGCGTCCACTGGTCCTCGTCGCCGCGGGCCTGGGCCCGGGCGCGGATCTGCGCCACCACTGCCGCCGCCGCCTCGTACTTCTGCTCGCCGACGAGCCGGTCCGCCTCTTCCCAGGTCGCATCCGCGGGGCGGGAGACGGCGGTGGGCGAGGGCGAAGGACGCGGGCGAGCGGGGGGGCGTTGAGGCGGCCCCATCCCCAATCCCAGCAACATGATGACGACGGAGGACCCACCCAGCACCGCGCGTGACCGCGTCGTTCTCATGACTGGATTACAGGTTCCCCGGCTCCGCTCATCCGCGCCGTCTCTTGGACACCGTCGGGCGCGGTGGCGGTCCCTCGAGGTCAGCCGCCGGCCACGCCCTGGGTGTTCACGTAGAGCGAGTACAGCGACGTGCTGGCGGCCATGAAGAGCCGGTTCCGCATCGCGCCGCCGAAGCACAGGTTCGCGCAGCGCTCGGGCAGGTCGATGCGCCCGATGAGCTTCCCGTCCGGATTGAAGACGGCCACGCCGTCGAGGCCTTCCTCGCCCATGCCCCAGCCGGTCCAGAGGTTGCCGTCGACGTCGACCCGCAAGCCGTCCGGCGTGCCCGGGCCGGCGTCGACGAGGGAGCGCTTGCCGGAGAGCCGTACGCCGCTCACGACGTTGAAGGCGAGGATGGAGCGTGGGGAAGTGCCCGCTTCCACGACGTAGAGGCTGGACTCATCCGGGGAGAACGCGAGCCCATTCGGTCGGTTGACGTCGGCGGCGACGACGGCGAGGCGCCCGTTGCCGGGATCCACTCGGTACACGTTCGTGGGCAGCTCCGGCGTCGCCCGGTGGCCTTCGTAGAAGCCGAGGACGCCGAAGGGCGGGTCCGTGAACCAGATCGATCCGTCCGACTTGCACACGATGTCGTTGGGCGAGTTGAGCGGCTTGCCCTCGAAGCGCTCCGCGATCACGGTGATGGTCCCGTCGTATTCGGTGCGCGTGACGCGCCGCGCGTCGTGCTCGCAGGTGAGGAGCCGTCCCTGCCGGTCGCGCGTGTTGCCGTTCGCGTTGTTCGAGGGCTTCCGGAACACGCTGATCGCGCCCGTCTCCTCCTCCCACTTGAGGATGCGGTTGTTCGGGATGTCGCTCCAGAGGAGGTATCGCCCGTCGCCGAACCAGACCGGGCCTTCCGACCAGCGGTACCCGGTTCCGAGGCGCTCGACCTTGGCCGAGTTGACGCGGTACTTGGTGAAGCCCGGATCGAGGATCTTGATCGCGGGATCGGGATAGCGCGCGCTCGGCTGCCAGTCCGCTTCCAGGCGCGGGGCGGCCGCGGCCACCACGGCGGCGCCGGCGCCGGCGGCGAGGAACTCGCGTCGGGTGGCTCCCATCGTCAGGCCTCCGCGTCCACGGCCCGGATCAGCGCCTTGATGTAGCCGAAGGTGTAGGCGAAGGCCTGTGCGCCGGCGGCGGTGTCGCCGGCGATCTTCGGCACGTGGTCCGGCATCAGCATCCCGTCGTAACCGACCTCCTTGTAGACGCGCACCGCCTGCAGCATGTCCACGTCGCCGTCGTCGATGAAGGTCTCGCGGAAGTCGAGGAAGCGCCCCTGGATGTTCCGGAAGTGGACGTTCACGATCTTCCCGCGCGAGCCGAAGTAGCGGATGACGTCGAAGATCTGGCGGCCGGGGTCCTCGAGCATCTCGGAGACGGTGCCCTGGCAGAAGTTGAGGCCGTGATACGGGCTGGAGCGGATCTCGACGAAGCGCTTGAGCCCCTCCACGCTGCCGAGCACGGTGTGCACGCCGCGATAGCCCGTGTCGTGCGGCATGCCGGGATCGTGCGGGTGGCAGGCCAGGCGCACCTTGTGCTGCTCCGCCACCGGCACCACGCGATCGAGGAAGTAGGTGATGCGCTCCCAATAAGCGTCGTCCGGAACGGGTCCGGCTTCGGTGAAGGTCGAAGCCTGGGCGCCCGCCTTCGCGTACGAGAACGTGCTGTACTGCGCGCCTCCGCGGCCCCGTGTGGGCTCCGTGCGCACGACGCCCAGGATGCTCAGGTTGTATTTCAAGGCCGGGATGCCGGCCTGGGCGGCGTGGCGGATCATCGTGCAGATCCCGTCGATCTCACGATCGCGCTCCGGGCTCCGACCCAGCATCAGGTTCGGGTTCTCCGCCTGCGCGATGGGGTGCGAGCTGAGGGGCAGGGGCACGCAGTCCAGGTGGATGCCGAACGACTCGACGCGCTCGCGCAGCTTCGTGAGGCCCTCGACCGACCAATGCTCGTCCAGGCGCGCGGACGGCAGCGAGCTGCAGATGTTGTTGACGCCGAGCGCGGCCAGCACGGCCAGCGTCTCGTCCGACGAGTCGTGCTGCGTGCCGACCTTCATGAGCGCGCGCGCTCGTGCCGGGCGGGGCGAGGGAGCCGCCGCGTGTGCGGCCGACCATTCCGCGGCGGCGGTGCCGAGGGCCGCGGCGCCCGCCAGCCGTCCGAAAGAGCGGCGATCCATGGCTGCGGAGCATACGCCATTCGAACGCCGCGGTTGCCGCGCTGGACCATCGCACCCGACTTGTGGTCCGATCAGCGCGTTCGACGGCGATCGGGAGGTGACGATGACCAGTGCCCGCGGCCGGTTCCTGGCGCTCGCCGTCCTCGTGCTAGGTGGCGGCGCGTCCGCGGCGGCGGCGCCCCCGGCCGCTCCGCCCGGGCCCGCCTCCATCGCGCTCGAGCCGCAAGCCAACGAGTTTCGCGAGGTCCTGGACCTCTCCGGGGTCTGGGACTTCAAGCTCGACCCCGGTGACATCGGTGAGCGCGAGGGCTGGTTCCGCGGGCTGGAGGCG
>QHVP01000123.1 GCA_003222295.1 Acidobacteriota bacterium
CACCAAGGACCTCACTCTTCCCAGCACCGTCACCGGCTCCTGGCCCCGCCCGCGATGGTTCGACGTCAGCATGTGGGGCCGGCCGCTCGACACCTGCATGATGGACGTCCGCTTCCGCGAGAAGTTCCAGGACGCCCTGGCGGTCGTGATCAGCGATCAGGAGCGCGCCGGGCTCGACCTGCTCACGCACGGCGACTTCCATTGCGACGAGGACATGGCCGGCCGGGCCTGGCACCACTACCCCCTGCAGCGGTGGGCCGGGTTCGAGGGCGATTACCTGCAGCCGGAGGAGACCCGCGCCCCCTGGCTGCACTACCCCCCGGGAACGCTCTTGAACGAGATCTACACCGGCTGGCGCTGGCCGCACGTCACGGGCAAGATCGAGCATCGCCCCCTCGGCTACCCGAAGATCTGGCGCATCGCGCAGGGCAAGACGAAAAGGCCGGTCCGCTTCGGAACCTGCTGCTCGCAGGTCATGGCCCTCTTCCTCGACATCCATACCCCGAAATACAAGGACAAGCGCGAGGTCATCTGGGACATGGCGGATGCGATGAACAAGGAGCTGCGCGCGCTGCGCGACGCCGGCTGCCGCCTCATGCAGATCGAGGAGCCCACCCTTCACTTCATGGCCAACACCTTCGGCAAGGACCACGAGCAGGTGAAGTTCATGGTCGACGCCTACAACCGGGAGGTGGAGGGACTCGACGACGTGGAGATCTGGATCCATACCTGCTGGGGCAATCCGAACATGCAGCGGGTGATGGAGGACACGAGCTACGCCGCTTCCCTCGAGCTGTACCTCGAGCGCTGCAAGGGCGACGTGTGGACGCTCGAGATGAAGGACCGCGGCCAGAAGGACCTGGAGCGGTTCGAGCCCCTGAAGCACGACCTCAAGAAGAAGATCTGCATCGGGGCGGTCAGCCACCGCACGTTGCAGGCGGACCGGCCCGAGGACGTCGCGGCCGAGATCAGGACGGCGCTGAAATACATCCCGCCCGAGCGCCTGATCGTGTCCAGCGACTGCGGCTTCGGCCGCCAGGGTTGCAACCGCGAGATCGCCTTCTACAAGGCGACGGCCATCGCCCAGGGCTGCAACCTGATCCGCCACGAGCTGGGCCTGCCGACCACCGACGTGCCCGCCGCCGATCCGCGGCTGCAGGTCGACATCGTGCAGGGCCTGCGCGCCGGTGAGGCGGCGAGGGTCTCGCCTCCGCGCGGTTGACCGGCGAGCAGACCCCATCTAGCATCGCCGCACGTCCCCGCCACCCGTCGTCGGAATAGCGGCCACGAGCACGGATCGTCCGGAGCAGATCCCCATCGACTGGACCCAGTGTCTCGCCTTCGTGATGGTCCACGTGGCCGCGCTCTGCGTGCTGCTGACGGGAGCGACGGCGAGCGACATCCGGCTCGGCCTCGCCCTCTACGTCGGGCGCATGTTCTTCATCACCGCCGGATATCACCGCTACTTCGCCCACCGCTCCTACCGCCTCGGCCGCGTCATGCAGTTCGTGATGGCACTGGGCGGCACCCTCGCCGCCCAGAAGGGCCCCCTCTGGTGTGCCGGGCTGCACCGGCACCATCACCGATACGCGGACCAGCCGGAGGACGTCCATTCCCCGCGGCGCGGGTTCTGGTGGAGCCATGCCCGCTGGTTCCTGGTGGACCGGTACCTGGCCACGCCCGCGGACGCGATCCGCGATTTCGCGCGCTTCCCGGAGCTGCGGGCCCTGGACCGCCACTGGATCCTCCCTCCCTTCGCGCTGGGGGCGGCCGTGTTCTTCGCCGGCGGCCTGCGCGCGCTGGTGGTCGGCTTCTTCGTCTCGACGGTGGTGCTGTTCCACGCGACCTTCAGCATCAACTCGCACAACAACCATCACCACTACCCGGCCGCCGCCAACAACGGGTTCTTCTGGTGGGAGGTGGACACCACCTACTACGGCATCCGCGTCTTTCCTGGCTGGGACTCGCATCCGGGGTGCGGCGGCCTCCCCCCGGCGTGCTCACCCTCGCGCGTCTCGAGCCGCGGGCAGCGTCGCCACCAGCGGCGCGGGTGTGCGTGATCCTGCTCGTCGCTCTCGCCAGCCTGCTCGCCGCCACCCTGTCGAGCCCCCTGCGCGCGCAGGCTCCGCCCGGTCCCCCGCCCCCGCCGTCGGTGACGGTGGTATCGCTGCAGCCCCTGGCCCAGCACGTGCGCGCGATCGCTTCGACTCTGGCCTATCTGGGCCAGCCGCTGGCTCCCGAAGATCTGCGACACATCGACGAAGCGATCGCGGAGGCCGACGAGGGCACGGCGGTCCGGCGCCTCCAGGAGGTGCTCGACCCGTACGTGCTCGTGGCGGTGGACATCAACCCCGAGAGCCGGGTCAAGGTGGCGCCAGGCGCGGCGCGCGCGGAGCTGGTGGAAGGGGGCACGCGCGTCTTCCTCGTCAAGGTGCGCAACCAGGCGGGAGTGACCGCGCCGCTGGAGGTCGAGAGTCCGAACGGCGGCGCCGTCTCCACGCCCGCCTGGACGTCCGGCAGCCCCGAGCCGAAGCAGACGGTGACCCGCCGCGACGTGATGGACCGCTGGTCCGACGTGTCCCTCTACCGGACGGAGGTCAGCGTCTACAGCAAGCCGCCGATGGGCGGGCGGCTCTCGGGCCTCCCGCTCGAATACGGCGTGCTGCAGGTGTACAGCCGCGATCGGGGCCAGCGGTCGGCCCTCCTGCGGTTCAACGTGGGGCAAGGCAGCCAGGACGTCGGCTTCCGCAATGAGACGACGATCCTCTTCGATGCGCGGCCCGCCTACCCCGTGCGGCTCCGGGTCCAGGACGAGCAGGGACGGCCGGCCACGGCGTCCTTCCTGATTCGAGACCGCCTGCGGCGCGTCTATCCGAGCCAATCGAAGCGACTCGCGCCGGACTTCCCCTTCCAGCCGCAGATCTACCGGATGGACGAGGACACGATCCTCCTTCCCGCGGGCGCCTACACGGTGACCTGCGACCGCGGGCCCGAGTACGACGCGGTCGTGCAGGACCTCGTGGTGAGCGGGCCCGCGGAGCTCTCCTGCCGGCCCGCGCGGTGGATCGACCCCTCACAGTACGGCTGGTATTCCGGCGATCATCACATCCACGCCGCCGGCTGCGCGCACTACGAGAGCCCGGAGCAGGGCGTGGGGCCCAAGGACATGCTGGCGCAGGTGCAGGGAGAAGCGCTCAACGTCGGCAGCGTCCTGACCTGGGGCCCGTGCTACTACCATCAGAAGCAGTTCTTCAGCGGCCAGGACCATCCGCTCTCGACCGACCGGCACCTCCTGCACTACGACCTGGAGGTGTCCGGGTTTCCGTCGAGCCACGCCGGCCACCTCGTGCTGCTCGGGCTCAAGGAGCAGGACTACCCGGGGACGAGCCGCATCGAGCAGTGGCCGACCTGGGACCTGCCCGTCCTCCGCTGGGCGAAGTCACAGGGTGCCGTCGCCGGGTTCGCGCATTCCGGCTGGGGACTGGCCGTCTCCACGAGCGAGCTGCCCAACGACGAGATGCCGGGCTTCGACAGCATCGGGGCCAACGAGTACATCGTCGACGTCACGCACGAGGGCGCCGTCGACTTCATCTCCGCCGCCGACACCCCGCCGCCGTGGGAGCTCAACATCTGGTATCACACCCTCGACGTCGGCTTTCGCACGCGCATCAGCGGGGAGACCGACTTCCCCTGCATCACCCAGGATCGAGTCGGGCAGGGCCGCTCCTACGGGAAGGTCGAGGGCCGGCTCAGCTACGCGGGCTTCCTGGAGGCCATCCGGAACGGTCGAACGTACGTGGGCGACGGGCGCAGCCACCTGATGGACTTTGCCGTCAACGGCCGTGAGGCCGGTACCGGCGAGAGCGAGGTCCGGCTGGCCGCAGGCGACGTCGCGCGGGTGACGGTCAAGGTCGCGGCCCGGCTCGACCCCTCGCCGAGCGAAGTCATCCGGCGGCTCCGCTACGACCAGTCTCCGTACTGGGATATCGAGCGGGCGCG
>QHVP01000661.1 GCA_003222295.1 Acidobacteriota bacterium
GGCAGCCGCTGACCCACAAGGCCAACTACTACCGCTACTCGACGGCGCAGGAGATCGCGGCGGGCACGGGCTACTACGCCGCCGGCGTCACGTTCGCGGCCACGGGCGACGTGCACTCCACGGAGCCCTGCCACGACCACGAGCTGGTGCACCTGATCGCGGGCGGCTTCGGCGGCGACCCGGGCGCGTTCTTCCAGGAAGGGTTGGCCGTGTCGGTGGGAAACAAGGGCGAGTGGCACGGCAAGTCGGTGGACCGCCTGGCCAGGGCGAGCAGGGTGGACGTCGCGACGATGGCGGCGGGCTTCGATCGCTTCGAGGCGAACACGGCCTACGCGGTGGCGGGCTCGTTCGTCGGCTACCTGGTGCGGACCCACGGCATGGCGCAGGTCGCGGCGTTCTTCCGCGCCTGCGGCCCGAAGGTCGACACCAAGGTGGCGTTCGCGCAGACCTTCGGCGCGACGATCGATGCGGTGTCGGCGAATTGGCGCAAGAGCCTTTGAGAGGAGCGACGATGGCAACGATGATGACCGGGCGCAGGGCGGACGTCCTGGCGTACACGCCCGACCGCTCGCGGTGGGCGACGGTGAGGGTGGAGACCGACGGCGGCGTCTACGTCGGCCGCATCTACGTTCCGGACACCAAGCAGCGGGTGTCGGACGTGCTGGCGGACGACCGGCAGTTCCTGAGCCTCACCGAGGTGCGCGTGAACGACGGCGAACGCGTGGAAGACTACATGGCCATCAACAAGAGCTTCATCCGCACGCTGCGCATCCTCGAGGAGGGCGGCATCGCGGCCGCCCGCGCGCCCGGGGGCGGCGCGGTCGAGGCCTGCTGAGGGCCGGTCAGATCTCGATCGTGCCCTGCAGGTAGCGGACGGCGCGGCCGGAGATGGCGACGCGCTCGCCCTGGTCTTCGCAGAAGAGCTCGCCGCCGCGCGCCGAGACCTGCAGCGCATGGAGCGTCTTCTTGCCCAGGCGCTTCGACCAGAAGGGCACCAGCGTGCAGTGCGCGGAGCCGGTCACCGGGTCCTCCGGGAGGCCCTGGCCCGGCGCGAAGAACCGCGACACGAAATCGACGCGGTCCCCGCGCGCGGTCACGATCACGGCGAAGCGGTCCACCCGCGCGAGGCGCCCGAAGTCGGGGGCCAGCGTCCGCACCTCCTCCTCGGTCTCGAACACCGCCATGTAGTCGCGCGCCGCCCAGACCTCGCGCGGCGGGTGCCCCAATCCTTCGAGCAGGTCCTCGCTGGCCGTCATCGGTTGAGGCGGGCGCGACGGAAAATCGAGGGTGAGAAGGTCACCCTGGCGCCGGACCTTCAGCTCCCCGCTCTTCGAGCGGAAGACGACTTCGTCCCGCCCCTTCTCCGCTTCGCCGAACAGCACGAAGGCGGAGGCCAGCGTCGCATGGCCGCACAGGTCGACCTCGGTCACCGGGGTCATCCAGCGGATCTCGTAACGGCCGTTTCCCCCGACGAGGAACGCGGTCTCGGAGAGGTTGTTCTCGGCCGCGATCGACTGCAGCGTCTGGTCGTCGAGCCAGGATTCGAGCGGACAGACGGCGGCCGGATTGCCGCGAAAGGCCTGGCTGGTGAAGGCGTCGACGTGGACGACCGGGATCTTCATGGTCCTCCTGGGCGCGGCCGGAGCGTCATCTCGAGGAACCGCGCCCCCGGCACCGGATTATGACGGTAGGCCGGGATCTCGTGAAAGCCGAGCGCGCGGTACATGGCGATGGCGGCGCCCATCGAGGGCAGGGTATCCAGGCGCAGGCGCTCGTAGCCGGCGCGCTCGGCCTCGGCGATGAGGGCGTCGGCCAGCCGGCGCCCGAGCCCGGTGCCACGCGCGGACGGACGCAGGAAGAGCCGCTTCATCTCCGCGGTCGAGCCGTCGAGAGGGCGCAGGGCCACGCAGCCCGCGGCCGCTCCGTCGACCTGCGCCAGCAGCAGGCGGCCCCGCGGCGGCACGTACTCGCCGGGCAGGCCCTCGCGCTCCGCCGCGAAGCCCTGGAACGAGAGGTCGATCGCGAGCTCCCGGGCATACTCGTCGAAGAGCAGCCGCACGGTGGCGACGTCGGCGCCCCCCGAGGCGGGTCGGATCAGGATCTCCACGCGCCATAGGTAACGGCCCCGCGACGGCGCGTCAAGCGCTCGGGTAGAGTGCGGCCATGGATTCCGATCGGCCGCCCTCCCCGCCCGGCCCCGCCTTCGACGCGCTGGTCGCGCTCATCGCGCGCCTGCGCGCTCCCGGGGGCTGCCCCTGGGACCGCGAGCAGACGCACGCCAGCCTCAAGCCGATGCTCATCGAAGAGGCCTACGAGGTGCTGGAGGCCGTCGACGAGGGCGACGACGCCGAGCTCGCGGGCGAGCTGGGCGATCTGCTCCTCCAGGTCGTCTTCCATGCCCAGATCGCGGCCGAGGAGAAGCGCTTCACGGTGGCGGACGTGATCGCGCGCGTCTCCGAGAAGATGGTCCGGCGCCACCCCCACGTCTTCGCGGACGAGAAGGCCGACACGTCGGGCGAGGTCCTGCGCAGCTGGGAGGCCATCAAGGAGGCCGAGAACGCGAAGGCGGGGCGCGCGGACGCGTCGATGCTGGACAGCGTCTCCCGGGTGGTGCCCGCGTTGATGGAGGCCTACCAGATGACGACCAAGGTCTCCCGCGTCGGCTTCGAATGGCCGGACGCCGCCGGCGCGCTCGGCAAGCTCGAGGAAGAGGTGCGCGAGCTCAAGGAGGCGCTGGCCTCGGGCGAGGCCGGAGAAGCGCGCGTGAGCGAAGAGGTCGGCGACCTCTTCTTCTCCGCCGTCAACGTGGCGCGCATGCTCGGCCACGATCCGGAGAGCGCGCTCAAGGGGGCGAACCGGAAGTTCCGCCGGCGCTTCCGCCACGTCGAGGACCGCCTGCGCGAGACCGGCCGCAAGCCCGCCGACGCGACCCTGACCGAGATGGACGCGCTGTGGGACGAGGCCAAGGAGCGCGAGAAAGAGGCTTGAAGCGTCACCTGCCGCTCGCCCTGGCCATCCTGATGGCCGGTGCCCAGGCCACCCTGCTGGTGGCCACCGCGCGAGACAAGTCGGACACCGTCGACGAGGACATCTACCTGCCCGCGGCGGCGATCCTGTGGGCGCACCGCGATTTCGGCGTGAACCCGGACTCGCCCGTGCTGCCCAAGTGGGCGTTCGCGCTCGCGCTGCGCGTGGTGGAGCCGGAGCTGGACGCCACGCCGCCCGAGCTGGCGCGCGCCGAGAACTACGTGCTCTGGTACCAGGGTCGCGCACGCGTCGAGCGCGTCCTGCTCGCCGCCCGCCTGACCACGATCGTGGTGACGGTCCTGGCCGGGCTGCTCCTGTGGCGGATCGCGCTGCGCTTCGGACCCGTACCGGGTGCCGTGACCCACGCCCTCTGGTGCTTCTCGCCCACCGTGCTCGCGGCCGGATCCCTGGCCACGCTCGACGCCTCGGTGACCGGGATGATCATCGGGCTCATCTGGGCCACGGCGCGGTTTCTCGAGGGCCCCCGCTGGCCACGCGCGCTCGCAGTCGGCGTCTTCGCCGGCCTCGCCGTCGCGTGCAAGATCACCGCGCTGGGGGCGGTCGGCCTGGCCGTCCTGGCCTGCGCGTGGCGGGCGCGCCGCGCCGCCGCCGAGGCCGGCCGGCCGTGGGTCCGGCCAACGCTCGGCGTCGCTCTCCTGGCCGGCGCGGCCGGGATGCTCACCTTGTGGAGCCTCTACGGCTTCACGGTGGGACGCGTCGGCGGCGTTCCCGTGCCGTTCCCGGCCTGGATCACGGGTGCGCTCCTCCAGGTGCGCCACGGCGCGCGCGGCCATCGCGGCTATCTCTTCGGCGAGACCGGCCTCGGCGGCTGGTGGTACTTCTATCCCGTCGCCCTCGCCCTGAAGACGACGCTCGGTGCCCAGGCCCTGGCCGCGATGCTCGTGGTCGCCTGGCTGCTCCGGCGACCGCGCGGGAAGGATCTCCTGCTCGACGCCGCCCTCCTGGCCTACCCCGCCCTGCTCCTCATCGTCATGAGCACCGGGCGCACTCAGCTGGGCCTGCGCTACATCCTCCCCGCGTACCCGTTCGCGATGCTCTGGGCCGGGCGCACGTTCCCCTCGTTGCGCGCGCTCGGTGGGCACTGGGGGCTGACGGCCGGCGCCCTCGCCCTGGTCGGAGGAACGGCGGGTGCCCTTCGCGTCCATCCGCACTACCTGATGTTCTTCAATTCCTGGATCGGCGGCCCGGAGCGAGGGCCGCAATACCTGGTCATCGGCGATGACATCGGCCAGGACCAGCGACGTCTCGCCGACTGGCAAGCCGAGCAAGGCCTGTCGTCGATCTACTACACGTGGTACAGCGGCCGGCCCGAGTATTGGGGCATCGCCTACAGCGCGCCGCCATGCCGGCCGCAGTCCGGTGTGTACGCCCTCGAGGCCATCGAGGTCCACCGACCGCGGCGCATCGAGGCCGGCTGCCTGGACTGGCTGACCGTCGAGCCGCCCGATGAGCGCATCGGATACTCGATCTACATCTACCGAGTGGACCGCGACCGGGCGCAGCGACTGCGCAACGTCACATCGAGAGTCCCTTTCTGGAAAAGGAACATCGATCGACGCGATTAACAGATAGAGGTCTGTGGCCGGTCGGTCGTCCCCCACGCGCTACGGCGCGGAAACGGGGTCCGCTGCGCGATCAATGCGCACCCCCGGCAGCGTGCCGCGCATCAGGTCCTCGAGATAGTCCCGCTCGAAGAAACGCAGGCCGCTGCCGCCGTGGCCCTGGCCGGTCAAGAGGTCGACGTCGCCGTCGCCGTTCCAGTCGCGCGCGTCCACGCCGGAGATCATCTGTCCCGTCCAGGGCTTGAGGATCACGATCCCCTCCGCGGAGGAGTCGAACCGCGGGCGCTTCCCGGGAGTACCGGCGCTGGTGTTGCGGAAGAGCCGGCAGTCCAGCTCGAACTCGCAGGCGATGAAGTCCTTCTTGCCGTCCCCGTCCCAGTCCACGAAATCGCCCAGGTTGGGCCGCAGGAGGTCGATCTCGACCGCGTCCGGCCCGGCCTTGATCCATTTGGGGGCGCCGAGCTCCGGCGCGGCGTTGGTCCCGAAGTTGCGGTAATAGAGGAAGCCGCGGTCCCGCGTGCGATCCGGATTGCGAGGCGGCCAGTCGTAGGTCGCGCTCGGCCCCTCCCCCACCATCGCGAAGAGGACGTCCTTGCGTCCGTCGCCGTCCCAGTCGCGCACGAGCACGCTGCCGCGCGACGTGCCGTCGATGGGATGGCCGTTCGCGCTCAGGCGCCGGCCCGGGCCGAGCACGGGCGCGGCATTGGTCCCCCGGTTGAGGAACAGCCAGAGCCAGCCGCGCGCATCCGCGACCACGAGGTCCTTGCGGCCGTCCTCGTTCCAGTCGGTGACGTCCACGCGGGCGTAGCCGGCGGCACGGGCCTCGGATTCCTCGCCGTAGACACGCAAGGGACGACCCGCGGCCAGGAGGCGGACTCCCGGCGCGAAGATGGGCGCGAGGGCGTCGGTCGTGTTCCGGAAGAGCCAGACGAAGCCGTCGGAGTCGCCGGCCACGAGATCGAGGCGGCCGTCCTCGTCCCAGTCCACCGCGCGCACGCCGTTCTGCCGCAGCGCGTCCGCCGGCTGGAAGCGTTCCGTGTAGGGCGCACCTGCGCTGGCGTCGCGCGCCTCGAACCGCGGCGCGGTGCGCGTGCCGACGTTGTGGTACAGCCGGCCGAACACGCGGGGCTGGTCGCCGTAGTGGGAGCGTTCCCAGAAGCGGCCGACCACGAAGTCGAGGACGCCGTCGCCGTCGAAGTCGGCCACCTTGATACCCGTCTTGGCATCCATGTAGTCGTAGAAGGCGAGCAGGCGCCCGCCCTCCAGCACGGGCGCGCCGCGCGTGCCCACGTTCCGGAAGAGATAGACGCGGCCGTCCTCCGTGCCCGCGAAGAGGTCGAGGTCGCCGTCCCCGTCGATGTCGGCGGCGTCCAGGCGCGGATTAGCCAGGCGGATGGGCGTCCCGTTCGCTTCCACCCAGACGCCGTCCGCGAGGGCCATGTCCGCCACCGCCCGGCTCGTGCCGACGTTGCGATGAAGGGTCACGGTGTCGTCCGCGTCCGTGAGCACGTCGAGCCGGCCGTCGCCGTCCCAGTCCACGAAGCTCACGCGCCCGGTGAGCGGCACCCCGGAGACGGTGGTCATGGGCCCGCGCTCCGCGAACGTGAGCGGACCGCCGCGCACGGTGACGTTCTCATAGCGGACGACCCGGTTCTCGTAGGGGCCGGCCCGGAACGACACGAACATGTCGGGGTCGCCGTCGCCGTCCCAGTCGGCGAACTCGACCGACAGCCAGCTCCGGTTGGCGTCGTCGTGAGGGAACGTCATGACCTCGCCCGCCGAGGTGAGCCGGCCGCGGTCGACGAACCGGCCCTGCCCGCGATTCTCGTAGACGTACAGGAACGGCTCCGTCCCGCCTTTCACGAGGTCGAGATCGCCGTCACCGTCGAGGTCCACGAAGGTGTCGCTGGCGTTGGCCGCGATCTCCCGGCGCCCCCAGCCCTGCGTGAACAGGTCGCCGTCGCCCACGATGCCCGGATAGCGCGGCGGCCGCGCGCGCTCCGCGGTGTCGAAGTAGACGGCGAACCGCGTCGCCCGCTCGTCGGGCACGACGAAGCTCAGGGTGACGCGTTCCAACGGGTAGAAGCGGTCGAGGTGCCAGGGGACGAGGATGCGCTCGTCGGGGGCACGGCCGGAATCGTAAGGGCGCGGCCGGCCGGCGGCGTCGTACGCGACCACCTCGATCGTGCTCTCGTCGACCGGGCCCGAGGCGCCTCGGGCCGCCAGCTCCGCCCTGAAGTCCACGTCCACGGCGGCCACGGAGTGCGATCGCCGCACCCCGCGCGGATCGACGTCGAGGAGGA
>QHVP01000127.1:0-13195 GCA_003222295.1 Acidobacteriota bacterium
TGAGCCGATCCTCGCACCCGCGCTGCCGGTCCCCAAGCCGGCCTCGTCCCGCCTCTCCGTTCGCATCGAGTACCTGGACTGCCAGACCCTCCCCGAATATCGGGAGTATCGGCTCGCCGCCTGCGGACCGGACGGACCGGTCGAGTCCCGGTTCCGCATCGCGCTGGGGGCGTTCGATGCCGGACGGGTACGAATCCAGGACGGCCCCGACGTCTGCTATCAGAAGCTGCTGCGGTCGGTCACGGCCGGCGAGACGGCGAGCCCCGATGTGGTCGTGATCGACGACGTCGAGCTGGCCAGCTATCGCACGGCGCACACGCCGGTGCCGAAGCAGCGGTCGTGGACGCCTTCGTCGACGCCTTCCTCGGCCTCTTCATCGACTCCCAAGCCGCCGTACGTGCCGCGCACGCCGCCGCGGTCCCCGGAGCCGCCGGTTGCGCCGTCCCTTCCCTCGAACCATGCCGAGCGCGGGCTGGGCGAAGGCCAGCGTGTCAGCTGCTTCGACGGGGACGGACCGAAGACTTTCGTGACATCGATGCTCGAGCTGGAGGTCTTGTCCGCGCCCCACACGTGGGAGACCACGCCGCGCGGAAAGAACCGGCCCCGGGCCTGAGGCCAGACGATTCCGGACGCGCCTAGAGCGTTTGCGCGCTCGGCCACCCGGTCAGGGAAGCTGCGCGGACGGATTGGCGGCGGGCAGGGTCGCGAACGCCGGGTGGTCGGTGTGGCCCCCGGTCAGGACCATCACGTAGAGGAACGGCGGGAAGCTCGTGGCCTTGCGCCCGTTCACCAGCACGAGGGGCGTGCCGTCGATCTGGTAGCGGGCGGCGAGCTCGATGTCCGATTGCAGCTTCTCCGACGTCTCGGCCCGGCCCACGCAGGCCTCCAGCTCGCGGCGGGGCATCATCGCCTCCGCCATCGCGTACACGTCCACGGTGCTCAGCGTTTCCTGCTTGCCGAACAAGCGGCCCGCATAGGCCGACGCGCCCGGACGGCCCTCGACGCAGATCCGCGCCCGGGCGGCGAGGCAGCGCACGGGATCCTGGGCGCGACGGACGTAAGGGTTGCACTCCCCGTCGAGCGGGAACTGGCGGGGCTCGACGCTGAAGCTTCCCGCCGGCGCTTCACGCTCGAGGGCGGCGAGCGTCTCGTGCAGCTCGGCGCAGTGGCCGCAGCGGATGTCGGTGAAGTCGGTGATGCGCAGCGGCGCGCTCGCGGAGCCGATCAGCGTGCGCGGCGGTCCGGACGGCACGGCGATCCCTTGCCGGTACTGGTGGAGGGAGTCGGCCAGCTTCTGGCGGAGCGGGGGAGCCAGCGAAGCAACGAACCGTGAGACGTCGTCGTTCGCCTCGGGCCCCGCCGCCGTCCCGCTCGCACTGCGGCCACCGACCAGCTGGTTGGCTGCGCTGCGCCCACCGACCAGCGGGTTGGCTGACCCGGTCTTCAGGCCAGGGTAGAGCAGGACCAGGGCCGCGATCGCCACCGCGGCCAGGCTGATGAGCGCGGCGCGGCCGCGCTGGGGCAGCCCCAGAGCGCGCCAGCCCAGCAGCGCGATGCCCGCGTATCCGGACACGAGCACGTAGATGAAGAAGCAGCCCATGCAGAACGTCGGCGCCTGGACGGCGGCCGCCATGAGCATGAGCACGGCCACGACTCCGGCGGCGGCGGTGATGCGCGCGGCCGACAACAAGTCGGCACGCGGCCGGCCCTCGGCGGCGCGTACGAGCGCCACGAGGGGGAGGACGGCCGCGGCGAGGGCCCAGGCGAGACCCCATCCCGCCACGGGCAGGACGGTGACGCGATGGATCGTGCTCGCCAGCGCTCCGTCCCACAGGCGCGCGCAGGCCTCGGGATCGGAGAGGGCGCAGGAGGTGGCGCCGCCCGCGCGCGCGAGCACCAGCTCGCCCCACAGGAAGAGCGAGACGAGCGCGGCCCCTCCTCCGAGCGCGGCGAGAGCGGCCAGGGACGCGGGGCTGGGCGGGAAGGCGGTGGGCGGGCCGGGCTTCGTCATGTCCTTCGCGCCCGCCTTCAGTTCTGGGGGCGGGGACTGAGGACGAGGTGCAGGCCCCGCGTGCCGATCTTCACGTGGTCTTCGCGGCCATAGGGGTCGCTGGGCGGTCGGGTGAGGGGATCGCCGTCGCTGTCGAGGCGGGCCTCGACGAGCACGTCGTCGGGGACGTGCCCTCCGGCCATCGCGTCCGCCTGGCCGATCTCGAAGGCGAGCGGGAAGGACGAGGCGGGCAGGCGCCGCGCGGCCAGGGGCGGGCCCGCTCCGAATCCCGAATCGCGCAGCATCACGAAGACGATCGCCCCCGGGCGCAGGGCGGCGCGCGCCGCGGGGTCGAGGTCGATCACGCCCGACACCGAGCGGCCGCCGCCGGACGACGCCGGGGGCGGGGCGGGGCCGCTTGCGGCGCCGGCGGCGCCGGCCGCGCTCGCTTGTTCTTCCCCCGGGGTCGCCTGCATCTGGGCGAGCAGCCGGCGCAGCGACTCCGCGCGGTCGGGGAAGCGCTCGGCCGCGCGCTTCATGGTGGCCTCCGCTTGCCGAGGCTTGCCCACGCGCGTGTAGACGAACATCAAGTGCAGGTATCCCTCGAGCAGGTCGGGATCCTTGCGCAGGGCCCGCACCAGCATCTCCTCGGCCTGGTCGCCCTGGCCCATGGCCAGCCGCACCAGCGATTGGTAGGCCAGCGCGCGGGGGTTCTGCGGGTCGCGTTGCAGGACGGCCTGGGTCTCGTTGTAGACGGCCATCATGTCCTCGCGCATGAGATGCAGCCGCGCGAGGTCGAGACGCGCCCCGACGTCCTCGGGGTTCTGGCGGACCCGGGCCTCGAGGGCCGCGACCTCCGCGCCGTCCTCGGCGGCCGCCGGGGCGGGGGCGGCGCCGCCTTCCATCGGCGTGTTCCCCGTGACGGAGCCGCCGGGGGCCCGCGGGGGCCGCTTGCGGCGCCGGCGGCGCCGGCCGCGCTCGCTTGTTCTTCCCCCGGGGTCGCCTGCATCTGGGCGAGCAGCCGGCGCAGCGACTCCGCGCGGTCGGGGAAGCGCTCGGCCGCGCGCTTCATGGTGGCCTCCGCTTGCCGAGGCTTGCCCACGCGCGTGTAGACGAACATCAAGTGCAGGTATCCCTCGAGCAGGTCGGGATCCTTGCGCAGGGCCCGCACCAGCATCTCCTCGGCCTGGTCGCCCTGGCCCATGGCCAGCCGCACCAGCGATTGGTAGGCCAGCGCGCGGGGGTTCTGCGGGTCGCGTTGCAGGACGGCCTGGGTCTCGTTGTAGACGGCCATCATGTCCTCGCGCATGAGATGCAGCCGCGCGAGGTCGAGACGCGCCCCGACGTCCTCGGGGTTCTGGCGGACCCGGGCCTCGAGGGCCGCGACCTCCGCGCCGTCCTCGGCGGCCGCCGGGGCGGGGGCGGCGCCGCCTTCCATCGGCGTGTTCCCCGTGACGGAGCCGCCGGGGGCCCGCGGCTTCGAAGACTGCGAGACGAAGAAGAACAGGAGTCCCAGCGCCGCCGCCGAGCCGACGCCCCAGAAGAAGCCGGCCAGGGCGGATCCACGGGCCGGAGCCACTGCTTCCGCCGGCTCCCGCTTCTTCCCTTGCGCCGCGCTCGGCGCCGCCCGCGCGTCCAGGGCGAGCAGTGTCCGCGCGGCCTGGAGCTCGAGAAGGAAGCGCTCGTCCCGATGCTGCGCGGCCGTGCGCTTGATGCCGGTGTCCTCCAACTCACGGAGCTGGTTCACGAGCACGTCGAGCCTGGCCAGCAGGTCACGGCGCTCGAGCGAGTCTTCGGGCCGCGGGCCCGACGTCGGGGGCGCCTTGCGCACGACGCGCCACAGGATGAGGGCGCCGACCACGAGGCCGGCGGCCAGGAAGGCCACCGCGGGGCCCCACTCGACCTCGCCCATCAGGCCTTCCTCGGTCGCACGCCGCCCGGCCAGCCGTACGCCAGCTCGCGCACCCGCAAGACGGCCTTCGCCAGTGCGGGATCATCGGGCAGGGGGTCCGGAACGACGTCCACCGCCGGCCCCGTGGCCGCCACCGCCGCCGGCGTCTCCGACGTTTCCGCGCTCGCTCCGCGGAGCACCCAGGAGACGACGCCGAGGCCGAGCAGGAGGCCCAGCCCGGGCGCGATCCACACGAGCCAATTCACGCCGCGCAGCGGGGGCTGGAGGCGCACGAACTCGCCGTACGACGCCTCGAAATAGGAGAGGATCTGGTTCTCGTCGAAGCCGGCGGCCACCAGCTCGCGGATCTGCTGGCGCATGTTCGTCGCCATCGCGGACGGTGAATCCCCGACGGAGAGTCCCTGGCAGACGGGGCAACGCAGCACGGCGGCGATGTGCTTGGCCTCCGCCTCCAGGGCCGCTCCCGTGAGCCTGGCCGCGCGGGGCGGCCCCGCGATGCTCTCCGCGTGCGCGAGGTCCACGGGCGTGTGGTCGGGCGGCGTCTGGGCCGCGGCCAGGGGAGCGAGCAGCAGGACCAGGAGGACAGCCGTGCGCTTCAACGCGCGTCGCTCCGGCGCGTCACCGTGCGCGCCTGGGCCTCCTGCACGAAGCCGTCCAGCAGGTCGCGACGGAGCGGCCCCACGTACTTGCTCACGATGGTGCCATCGGGCGCGATGAAGTACGTCTCGGGCACGCCGTAGATTCCATAGGCGATCGAGACCTTGCCCCCCTCGTCCACCAGCGACGGGTAGGCGGCGCCGTGCTCGCGGAGGAAGCTCTGCACGGTGGGCTCCTCGTCCTCGTAGACGACGCCGAGGAAGACGACTTCGCTTCCGTAGCGCTGGGGAGCGGCCGTGAGCACGGGGTGCTCGTCCACGCAGGGGACGCACCAGGTCGCCCAGAAGTTGACCACCACCGTCTTGCCGCGCAGGGACTCGAGCGTCACCGGCTCGCCGCCGCCGATGGGACGCAAGGAGAAGGGAGGGGCCGGACGGCCCAGGAGAGGCGATTCCACCTTGTGCGGGTCGCGGCCCAGGCTCACCAGCATCAGGCCGACGAGGGGCAGGGTCACGGCGAGCCCGGCGACGAAGACCTTCCGGTTCACGGGAAGCGGCCTAACGCGACCGGGCCGGGCTCAGGGACCCGTCGACCGCCATCGCCGGGGCCAGCGCCACCACGACGCGGCGCGAGGGCAGGAGCCCGAACAGGCCGCCGAGACCCATGATGCCGGTGGCGATCCAGATCCACACGATCATCGGGTTGATCATCGCGTGCAGGCCGAGGGTCTGGCCCTGGGCGTCCAGGTTGAGGACGGAGAGGTACAGGTCGTGCGCGTAGGTCGAGCGGACGGCGGGAGTGCCGACCGGCTCGCGCTGCGTCGCGTAGTAGTTCATGCGGGGGGTGAGCACGCCCAGGTCTCGGCCGCCCTTCTTGACCTCCACGTTGGCCACGAGGGCCTCGCGGTGCGGCTCGCTCACGCGGTCCACGCCCAGGAACGTGAGCGTGTAGGGGCCGAGCGCCACCGACTCGCCGCGGACGAGCTGCGCCTCGATCGACACGCCCTGCGTGCTGCTGGTCGCGATCGCGATCATCACCAGCACCATGCCACCGTGGACGATGAAGGCGGCCACGCGGCGCCGGCCTCGGCTCTGGACGTGGGCCACCGCTTCGAGCACGCCCTCGCCGCGCACCTTGATGCGCTGGCCCACCGGCAGCCACAGCTCGGAGAGGGTCACGAAGGCCGCGTAGCCGCCGAAGAGGAGGGCGACCAGCGTCCATGGATTCCGCACGCCCAGGGCCAGGCCGAGCGCCCCCAGCCCCACCGCACCCCCGAGCGGGGGGAGCAGCGCGCGCCGCGCCTGCTCGGCGCTGGCTCTGCCCCAGGGCACGGCCGGCCCGACGCCGAGGAGGAAGAGGAGAGCCACGCCAATGGGCACGACCATGCGATCGAAGTAGGGCCGTCCCACGCTCATCTGCACGCCGCGCAGCGCTTCCACCACCAGGGGGAACACGGTGCCGATGAGCACGGTGAACGTGAGGAGCACGAAGAAGAGGTTGTTGAGCAGGAACGCCATGTCGCGCGACACGCCGGGCTCCAGGTGCCCTTCCGGGGACAGGCGGTCGATCCGCAAGGCGAGGATGGCGACGGCGAACAGCGTGGCCAGGGCCAGGAACACCAGGATCGTGGGGCCGATTGCGCTCTGGGTGAACGAATGCACCGAGTTGAAGACGCCGGACCGCGTCATGAACGTGCCGAGCACGGTGAGGAGGTAGCTGGCCAGGATCAGGGTGACCGTCCATCCCTTGAGGATGCCCTTGCGTTCGACCAGGATCGCCGAATGAACGGCCGCGGTCGCGGTCAGCCAGGGCAAGAGCGACGCGTTCTCGACCGGATCCCAGGCCCAGTAGCCTCCCCAGCCCAGGACCTCGTACGCCCACCACCCGCCGAGCACGATGGCGCAGGTGAGGAACACCCACGGCAGCATCAGCCAGGTGCGGAGCGACCTCATGAAGTCGGGACCGAGCCGGCCCGAGAGCAGCGCCGCCGCCGCCATGCAGAACGGGATCGTCATCCCGACGTAGCCCGCGTACAGGAAGGGCGGATGGATGATCATCAAGACGTGGTTCTGCAGCAGGGGATTCGGACCGGGTCCGTCGCTGGGCGGGATCGGTACGGTGTGGAACGGCTGCGCGGGGCCCGCGATCAGGAAGCTGAAGAACGCCGCACAGGCCAGCCAGACGCCGATCGCCCACGGCATGGACTCCGGATGGCGGTGGCGATTGGTCCAGGTGGCGCCGAGCACATAGAGCCCCAGCATCAGGCCCCAGAAGAGGATCGACCCTTCGAGGGAGGACCACAGGCTGGTGACGGCCACCCAGTTCGGCACCTCGCGGGAGCCGACCTGCGCGACGTAACCGACGGAGAAGTCACGCGCGAGCAGCGCATAGACCATCAGGAGGTTGGCGCTGATCATGGCCGCGGCGTAGGCGTAGGCCAGCCGCTGCGCCCAGGCGAGGCCGGCGGCCGAGCGGCGCACACCGGCGGCGAAGCCGACGAGGGCGCCCGCGCTGGCCGCGAGGAGGGCGAGCAGGATCAGGGGCCGGCCGAGGGACGCGGTCATGGTTTCCGGGAACGCTCCGCTTCGCCCAGGCCGGTCGTGCTCTCGATCAGCTTCTTCATGTCCGGCTTCTCGCCGCTCGCGGGGGCGCGGTACTCGTTGCCGTGCGAGACCATCAAGCGCTGGCTCTCGAAGTGGCCGTCACGCTTCATGGTGCCTTCGACCACGACGCCGATGCCCTCGCGGAACAGTTGCGGCGGGACGCTCTTCGTGCGGACGTTCACCGTCGCCTTGCCGTCGGAGACGGCGAAGCTCAGCTCCGAGCCGCGGGCCTGCTGGATCGAGCCCTTGGCGACCTGGCCGCCGAGGCGGATCGTGGCCCCGATGGCCTTGTCTCCCGCGGCCACGAGCTCGGTGGGTCCCCAGTAGTAGACGAGGTTGTCGCCGATTCCCCCGACGGTGATGAAGGCGAAGGCGGCGGCGGCCACGGCCAGGGCCCCGAAGGCGAACCACTTGGTGCGGGAGCGGGAGAGCGGGGGCAGGGCGGCGATGTCACTCATGGGACCTCGGGGGTGCGGCTCTCGCGCTCGACGCGCCGGACCTCACCGCGATAGCGCAGCACCACGTAGGCCGTGTAGCTGACCAGTATAACCAGGGACACCACGTAGGCCGCAATCACGTACTCCCAGCCGCCGGAGATGACGCCGGCGGGCGTCATCTCGCGGCTCCGGGTGCGAGGACGGGCGCGGGCTCGGGCAGCGGGGGAGCCATCTCCTGCCGCAGGCGCAGCGACGCGATCCGCGTGCGCAGGGTGATGAGCCCGGTCATGAAGAACAGCACGCCGAAGGCGTTCGTGCGCAGGGGGATCACGAACACCGCCGACACCGTCTCCGGGCTCGATTGCATCTGGTGCAGGGAGTTCCACCAGCGCACCGAGTAATAGACGATCGGCACGTCCGCGTAGGCGATGATGGTGGCCACCGCCGACCAGGTGGCGCGCTTGACCGGGTCCTCGACGAACCGGCGCAGGGCCAGGATGCCGACGAAGGCGAAGAACATCACGGCCGTGGTCGTGAGCCGCGGGTCCCAGTCCCACCATACGCCCCAGGTCGGCCGCGCCCAGATGGAACCCTGCAGGCACAACAGGCCGGCCATCACCACGCCCACCTCGACCGCGGCCTCGTGGCGCGCATCCCATTTGAAGTTGGCGGAGAGCAGGAAGGCGAGGGCCGCGCCGAAGGCGAAGGTGAAGGCCAGCATCGTGTTCCAGGCCGTGGGCACGTGCGCGTACATGATGCGGTACACGTCGCCCATGTACGACTCGCGGGGGGCGACGAAGAGCCCCAGGTACGAGCCGGCGGCGAGCAGCGACGCGCCCAACCCCATGAATGCGAACCCCGCGCCGGGGCCGGGCACCGGAGAGGGCCGAGAGGGATCGGCCATCAATCCTCCACGACGCGACCGAAGAGCAGGCCGCAGAGCGACCAGTGTATAGCGTCGAAGGCGACGAGCAAAAGTGTCCAGGACCACACCTGACCCATGGGATCGCCCAGCATCAGCAGCGACGTCGCCTTGACCGCCGCGATCAGGACGGGCACGACCAGGGGAAAGAGCAGCAAGGGCAGGAGAGTCTGGCGGGAGCGCGCCTGCTGGGTCATGGCGGCGTAGAGGGTGCCGGGCGCGGAGAGGCCGGCGGCGCCGAGGGCGATGATGCCGAGCAGCGCGAGCGGCCGCGGCATGGTGGCGTCGTAGAGCGCCACCATCAGCGGGACCATGGCGATGCCGAGCACCGTGAGCTGCGCCCAGTTCGCGAGCGCCTTGGCGTAGTACACGGCGGTCGCGGTGGCCGGCAGCAGGAGCTGGCCCTCGAGCGCGCGATGCTCCATCTCGGCCTGGAAGCTCTCGGCGAGGGTGAGTGTCGAGGAGAGGAGCAGGGCCAGCCAAAGGAACCCCGGGGCGTTGCCACGAAGGAGGTCGTAATTGGGTCCGACCGCGAAGCTGAAAAGAAGAAGCGCGGTGGCCCCGAAGACCAGCACGGCCAGGAGGGCCGCGAAGGCGCGGCTCTGGAGCAGCCACTCCTTGCGGAGGGCGGCCAGGAGCTGCGTCATCGGCCCTCGGGCAACGTCGCCGGATCGAGCCCCCCGAGGGAAGGCAGGTCCCGGGCCGGACCCTGCCAACGCAGCCGGCCGCCGTCGAGCACGATTCCCTCGTCGCAAAGCGCCGCCCCGCGCTCAAGGAGGTGGGTGGCCATCAGCACCGCGCAGCCGCGCGCGCGGAGGGTGCCGAAGAGGCGGTCGACGAGGCGGAACCCGGGTGGATCCAGCTCGCCGTAGGGCTCGTCGAGGAGCACGAGGCCCCCCTCCTGCAGGAGCGTGCGCGCGAGAGCGAGGCGCTTGCGCATGCCCGCGGAGAAGGTGGAGACGGCATCGTCCGCGCGCTCCGCCAGCTCCACCTCCGCCAGCAGGGGCAGGAGCGCCGCCCGGCGCGCCTCGCGGCCCAGGAAACGCGCCGCGATGGCCAGGTTCTCGAGCGCGGTCAGCGATTCGTAGAGATAGGAGGCATGGCTGAGGAGGGCGGTGCGCCGGCGCACCGTCTCCCGCTCCGCGCGGATGTCGTGGCCCAGCACGCGGGCGGTCCCGCGGTCGGCACGGATGGCGGTGGAGACGATGCGCAGCAGCGTGGATTTGCCCGAGCCGTTGCGACCCGCGACCATCACGCTCGTGCCCGCGGCCACGCGAAACGACACGTCCACGAGCGCCCAGCGGCGGCCGTAGCGCCGGCACAGCCCACGCGCGTCGATGGCGTCGGGGTTCGTCATGGGGCCGGCATCGTACCGGCCTCGCGCGACGGATGCCAGGATCGCCCCGGGCACCCGCCGAACGTATTAATGCCGCGCGTATTAATAAGGATGGGGCTGGGTTACCAGCCTAACTCCACAGGCGGTCCCAGGACCTTTCGTTGTCCCACTCCGGCGTGGGCGCGAAGTACGTCGTGCCCGGCTTGAGGTGGGCCTTCACCACCTCCTCGACCAGCTCGACCCCCAGGCCCGGCCGGTCGGAGGGCGCGGCGAAGCCGTGGTCCAGGATCGGCTTGGGCACGCCGCTGACCAGGTCCTGCCACCAGGGCACATCCACCGAATGGTTCTCCAGGACGAGGAAGTTCTCCACCGCCACCGCGGTGTGCAGGTTGGCCATGAAGGAGACGGGCGTCCCCGCGAAATGCATGGCCATGGGCACGCCATGCTCCATCGCGAAGTCGCTGATCTTCTTCATCTCGAGGAGGCCGCCGGCGGAGGCGAGGTCGGGATGGATGATGTCCACCGCGCCCGCCGTGATGAGCCTCGCGAAGTCCTCCTTGAGGTAGATGTCCTCGCCGGTCAGGATCGGGATGTCCACCGCGTCCTTGATCTGCTTCAGGAGCTCCGGGAGCTGCCAGGGGACCATGTCCTCCATCCAGGCCAGCTGGTGCTTCTCCATCGCGCGGGCCAGGCGGATGCAGGAGTTCACGCCGATGTGCCCGTAGTGATCGGACGCGAGCGGGATGTCCATCCCGATCTCCTGCCGGCTGGCGGCCACCCAGTCGGACAGGAAGGCGATGCCCTTGTCCGTGATCTCGATCCCGGTGAACGGGTGCATGACGAGGCCGCCCCCCGTCACCGACGATCCCTGGGGCATGGCCAGGCCGCCGGGCACGTCCTTGAGCAGGTCGATCCCGAAGTCCTGCTTGAGCCAGGTGAAGCCGGACTCCATCCGCTTCTTGAGACGGCGGCCCTGCTCGTGCGGGTCCTCCGTCTCCGTGGTGTCGGCGTAGAGCCGGACCTTGTCGCGGAACTTCCCGCCGAGCATCTGGTAGGCAGGCACGCCGTAGGCCTTGCCCGCGAGGTCCCACAGCGCCATCTCCACGCCGCACACGCCGCCGGCCTGCCGGGCGGGAGCGCCGAACTGCTTGATCTTCCGGAAGAGGCGGTCCACGTTGCAGGGGTTCTCGCCCAGCAGGCGGCTCTTCAGGAAGAGGGCGTAGGTGGCGGAGGCGCCGTCGCGGACTTCGCCATAGCCGGCGAGCCCTTGATTCGTGTCCAGGCGGATGAGGGGGCAGGTCATCGGCGCCTTCTCCACCACGGCCACGCGCAGGTCCGTGATCTTGAGGTCGGACGGGATCGAGTTGCGCTGCACGTTGGCGGGCGCGGCCTCGATGTCGGCGTCGGTGAGCAGGCCAAGCGCGGAGGCGCCGGCGGCCGCCTTGCCCATGGACGTGAAGAACGAGCGGCGATCGAGCATGCGCTCGACGGCAGGCTTCATGGCAGCCCCTTCGGACCCAAGCGGGTCGCAAAAGACGGCGTTTCACGGCAGCCGCGGCGGCGGTGGGATTGGTGAAGCTAGGATATGCGTCCCGACGGTCGTGTCAAGGCTCGACTTCGACGGGCACGGTCTGGCGAGGGAGCCTGGCCGGCGGCCGGCGCTCCTTCTCCGGATCCAGCCGCTGGACCGCCTCGCGGACGGTGCGAGCCACCTCGCGCTCCGCTTCCGCTCGAGTCCGTCCGGCCGCTCGCCGCGCGAGCACCTCGTAGCCGAGGAACGGGCCGATGCGCGCGTCCACCTTCCTCGACTTCAGGGTCAGGCTGCCCGGCGGCAGCGCGCGATGCGTATCCACGCGCATGGGCAGGACGCCGACGCGGGCGCGCAGGGCGAGGTGGCCCACCCCGCGATGGAACTCCTGCAGGGCGCCGCTGCGGGAGCGCGTGCCCTCCGGGAAGACCAGGACGCTGAAGCCGTTATCGAGCGTCTCCACCGCGCGCCGGAGCGAGTCCGCGGTGGTCGCGCCGCGCTCGAGCGGCAGCAGGCCGGCGAAGCCCGAGAAGAACGCGCGCTTGAGAGGGGTGTCGAAGAAATAGTCGGCGGCGGCGAGCACGAACAGGCGGTCTCCGCTGGCGCCGAGAGCCAGGCGGACCAGTCCGGCGTCGAGGTGCGACAGGTGGTTGGCGGCGACGAGGAACGGACCCTCGCGCGGGACGTGCATCCGTCCGCGCACCCGCGCCTGCAGCACCCCGCCGTACAGCAGCCGTTCCGCCATCCGGTAGCCGCGCCGGCCCAGCGCGGCGAGAAGAGGAGGGACGGCGATCTCGTGGTCGGCGCGTGGCACCGGCGCGGCCGGCCGCGTCGCCGTCCCGCCCGGAACCAGGATGGCGGCCAGCTCGCCGAGGCTGCGCTGCGAGGCCAGCGTCTCCACCGGCGGCGGCTCGTAACCCGCCGCCTCGAGCGCGGCCACGAGCTCGACATAGCCCAGGCTGTCCAATCCGAGCTGATCCAGCGAGGCGCCGGGGCGCAGGTCGCGCGGCCGGCATCCGACCAGCGGAGCGACGATCCGCTCGAGCCACTCGACCGCGGACGGGACAACCTGCGTCGTCGCGCGCGGCGCACGATCCGCCTCCAGCGCGGCCAGCAGCGTCGCCACCTCGCCCCGCCGGACCTTTCGCGTCGGCGTCCGCGGCAGCTCGCCCTCCTGCACGTGGAGGACGCGGATGCGCTTGTGGGTGGGGAGACCGGCGGCGGTGCGACGCACGTGGGCCTCGATGCGCTCGCGCCATTCGGTCGCCCTCCGGCCGGGCGCGGCCTGGACGTTGGGCACGGCGAGGCAGGCGAGGCGTTCGGCGCCGTCCGGATCCGGAAGTCCCACGACGCACAGCTCCTGGATCAGCGCGGGCGCGGCGTAGAGGCCCTCCAGCTCCTCGGGATGGGCGTTCTCGCCGTCGGGCCCGACCACGACGTCCTTGAGCGGTCCCGCGATCTGGAGGCGACCCGCGCCGTCCAGGCGCCCGAGATCGCCGGTGCGCAGCCAGCCTCCGTCGAGGGCCTCGCCCGTGGCCTCGGCGTCCTTGTAGTAACCGGCCATGATGGCCGGACCACGCGCCAGGATCTCGCCCACGCCGGACGCGTCGGGGCCGTCGATCCTGAGCTCGACACCGGGCAACGGCGCGCCCACCACGCCGGGGGCCGGCCGATCGCCGGGCCGGTTCACGGTCAGCACGGGAGCGGCCTCCGTGAGGCCATAGCCCTCGAGGAGCTCGAAGCCCAGCCCGCGGAAGGTCTCGAGCGACTCGCGGGAAAGGGCGGCCCCGCCGCTGATCAGGTATCGGATCCGTCCCCCCAGGGCCAGATGGACGGGGGCGAAGAGCAGGGGCCCGAGGTTGAGAGGCGT
>QHVP01000127.1:13283-16452 GCA_003222295.1 Acidobacteriota bacterium
CCGCAGCGCGGACGTGATCGCGTCGCCGGTCAGCTCGGAGAGGTACGTGATCCGCGCGCCGCGGCTCAGGGGCACGAGGAACCCGGCCGAGAGCTCGAAGGAATGGTGCAGGGGCAGGAGGCTGAGCATGCCGTCGCGGTGGTCCAGATCGTAGACGGCGAGGAGCTGTCCCACCTGGCTCGCCAGGTTGCGATGCGAGAGCACCACTCCCCGGGCCGCGCCGGTCGTGCCGGAGGTGAAAAGGATCGAAGCCGTGTCGTCGGGAGCGGGGGCGGCCGGAAGGCCGGCGATCCCCTCGCGCTCCTCGTCCCGGCCTTCGAGGGCGAACAGCTCGTCCAGGCTCACGATGGTGACGGACAGTCCCTGCTCGCGGATCCGCGGCTCGAGGTCGCGCCTCCGGGCGGCCTGAGCCTCGCCCAGCAGCAGCACCTTCGCGTCGCTGCGGGCCAGGAGGCTTACCACCTCCCTGGGTGTGGCGGCCGCCGCGATGGGCAGGCAGGCGGCCCCGCTGCGCGCCACGCCGAAGAACGCCATCCCCCATTCGGGGGCGTTCTCGGCGAGAAGCGCCACCTTGTCTCCGCGCGCCACTCCCCGGCGGGCCAGCAGCACCGCCGCCCGCATTGCGCACTCCCGCAGCTCGGCGTACGTATAACGCTCCTCGGCCCCGCCGCGGCGCACCGCCATCGCGACGCGGGAGGAGTGCGCCCGCGTGGCGCCGTCGAACAGCTCGACCACGGTGCGGTGGGCGGGCCGGCGCGCGGGGGGGCGCTCGGACCGCTCCAGCTTGGGCAGGACCCAGCGCTCGAGGCCGGGGCAGTGCACGTTCACCCAGTAGTCCGCCCAGTCGATGGCGGCGGGGTCCCACTCGATGCGGTCCCGGTCGGAGGGGGCGAGGCGGCGGAAGAGGGTGCGCACGTGGTCGGTCCGGAACACGTAACGGTTGTCCGCCATGTACGGACGGAAGGTCCGCATCTGGCCCTCCGCGATCCGCAGCTCGTCCTGCCAGCCGGCGAGGGCGGCCTGGGTCCGTCGCACCCAGCCGGAGATGCCGAGTGGTGCGTCCTCGATGCCCTCCAGCACCCGCACGGCGCCTCTGGCCGCGGCCCGGACCGCGGGCAGCAGCGCGCTTTCGAACAGGTCGGGATCGACGGTGCGGATCTGCAGCCGTCCCACCAGCTTCTCGGCCGCGCGGGCTCCCTCCCGCCGCGACCGGCGGCGCCGATACAGCTCCATCAGGCCGGCCGCGCGCTCGAGACGCAGGGGATTGCGGTCGCTCGTGGAGAGCTGATAGACGAGCGGCGGCTCCTCCACGCAGGCCTGCGCGGTGACGGCGGCCAGCGCGGACGCGACAGCGTCCACGGGGACAAGGTCTAGGATGACGTCCCCGCGTCCGGGGAAGTGGCTGTGGCCCCGGATGGCGAACTGGATGAGCGGCGCGGTGGTGGTGAATCCCTCGTTCCAGCCCGCGTGGGGGAAGCTCAGCGCGCTCTCGATGATGGCGGGCCGCACGATGGTGCGCACGATGCCGGTGGACGCGGCCACGAGCTGCTCCCCGAGGCTCTTGGTGTAGACGTACACGTTCGGCCAGCCCCAGCGCTTCGCCCGCTCCGCGCCGACCTCCATGAGCCGCCGCCGGACCCAGGCCTTGCGCTGCTGGGCCACGGCCGCGCGCCCGCGCGCGTCGGAGAGGTCCTTTCCCTCGCCGATCGACCGCTCGCGGGCCGCGGCCCGGAACTGGCGCTCCAGCGACGGGTCCTCGACCTCTTCGCGGACGCGCGCCAGCGCCCGCTCGCACTGGGCGATCTCCGCCTCCGCCGACAGCGGGAGGTCGCCGTCTTCCCGCCGCGGATGGAATCCCGCCACAGGCTCGTCCTCCCGGCGCTCGCCGTCGCGATCGCCGGCCACGTAGCAGGTGCTCACGTGGACGAGGGCCGGGCGCCGCAGAAGTCGGGCGAAGGCCAGGGCGTGCTGCGCTCCGCTGACGTTGGCCCGCAGCGCCGCGTCGAGGGGCGCGTTGAACACGACGTGGCCGGCCGCGTTCACCACGACGTCGCATTCGGCGGCGACGCGCGCGGCCACGTCCTCCGCCAACCCCAGAATCGGCTCGCCCACGTCGCCCTCCACGACCGTGAGCTTGTCCTCGAGGTGGCGCTCCAGCCGCGCGCCGTAACGCCGCCGCAGCGGATCGAAGGCGGGCGAAGGCAGGATCTCCTCGCGGAAGCGGCGTCGACCGTCGCCCGCCGAGCGGACGAGGAGGTAGAGGTGACCCATCTCCGGGAAGCGGTCGAGGAGGAGGGAAGCGAACACCTTGCCCAGGAAACCCGTGCCTCCGCAAAGGAGGATGCGGCGTCCCGCGAGGGCTTCGGCGGCGAAGAGGCGCGTCGCGCTCATGCGACGTCGGCGATGACGATGGGCGGCAGATGCAGCATGGTCACCTCCGGGGAGCGGCCCACGTGGCTCCGCCCCATCGCGATCGCCTCGTCCAGCGAGGCCGCGCGCTCCCAGCCCAGACGGGCCGGCACGTAGCCGTTCTCCGCGCCGACCACGATGATCTTGCCCAGGTGACGGCGTCCGTTCTCGCCCCAGTACCACATGAAGAACGGATGGGCGCCGTGATAGGCGTGGCCGTGGCGATAGGCGGCCACATAGCGCGGGTCGTGTGCGAACGATTCCTCGTAGCGCTCGCGCAGCTCGAAGGCGTCGCGTGTCTCGGGTAACAGCCGGTGGAAGAACTCGACATAGCTGGGATGGGACGCGGTGTCGAACGCGTCGTAGCAGGGATGGGCCAGGATGAGCACGCCGCCCCGCCGCACCAGCGGCCGCCCCCGATACAGGTTGAAGAGGTAGCCGGGACCCATCACCTGGACGAGGACGGGGTTGAGGATCGAGTTCACGTTGTAGGGAGAGATGTAGGGGACTCCGGCGATCAGCACGTCGCACTGTCCTTCGACCGCCACCGCGTACTGCTCGAAGCACCGCGCGAGCGTGCGCTCGTGCACCGGCTCCGTGCGCCCGGCCCAGCAGCCGATGAGGCCGTAGGGAGCGGGCAGCCGCTGGAAGAAGGCGCGGCGGGCGGACCAGGGAAGGCGATCGAGGGCCAGCCGCGCCGCGCGCAGCTTGAGCCGGTCGCGGTCGTCGAAGTCGTCCTCGTTCTTGGCCAGGAACGCGA
>QHVP01000128.1 GCA_003222295.1 Acidobacteriota bacterium
AGGCGGTGCTCGGTGCCGAGCAGCGAGCCGGGCCGCAGCTCGTCGCGGCTCTCGCTCAGCGGGAGGACGAAGGGCAGGCTCAGGTTGTACTGGCCCACGGCGTTGCGGAGGTTCAGCCAGACGCGCGTCTCGTCCGGTTTCATCAGCCCGCTGCCCATGATGCCGGGGATGATCACCGTGGGGGGCACGTCGCCGTCCGCGAGTCCGGCCCTCCGGATCAGACGCGGGTCGACGAGGCGCCGCCGCCCCCCGAGCGCGTTGAACGCCACCATCCCCGCGCCGGCGGTGACGATGCCGGCGAGGAACGGCAGCGTCCAACGGGGCCCTCCCGGGGCCGCGCCCTTCTTCGACCTCATATCGAGATGATAGTCGCCCGGCGCCGGCTTACTCGGGCACGGAGCGAGCCTTGCGGAACTTCGCGGTTCCGCGACCCTTGGTGGGGGCCACCACACCCGCTCCGCCCTTGCGGCGGCGCGCGTCCCGTTTGGGGTTGAGCCCTTTGGAATCCGGGAGTTGCGCTTGTGTGCCCGCGTCCGCTGCCTTCGTGCTGCTTTTCATGGGAGTCCTCGCTAGTGGAGGTCGTCACGGCGTCGGGAGGGAGGTTCGGCGGCCGCGCTCACCGGCGCCAGGGCCGGGATCTCGACGATGCGGATGGGCATGGCATCGGAGAGCACCCGGCGCAACAGCGGCATGGCCACGTTGAACACCGGGATCCCGCCGCTCGTTCGACCTTCGGGGGCCCCGCGGTGGGCGTGGCCGTGGAAGGCGATCGTGACCTGGTAGCGATTGAGCGGCTCCTCGAGGCGGCTCGACCCGAGGAAGGGAAACAGCTCGCGCGGCTCGCCCTCGACCGTGGCTTCGATCGGCGCGTAGTGGAGCAGGGCGACGCGCTGCGGGGTGCGCAGCCGGGCCAGCGCGCGCTCCAGCTTGAGGGCCTCGCCCACGGCTTCGTGCACGAAGGCCTTGGTGGCGGCTTCGCCCCAGGGTTCGAGCGTGCGCCGGCCGAAGCCGCCGCCGAAGCCCTTCACGCCCGCGAAACCGACGCCGTCGACCTCGACGCTGTCCCCGTCGAGCATCTGCACTCCGGCCTCGACGAGGATCTTGACGACCTCGGCCTCGTGGCCGGACTCGCAGTCGTGGTTCCCGAGCACGCCCAGCACCGGGACCTTCACCCCGGAGAGCTCGCGTGCGAGCAGGCGCGCCTCCTCGGGAAGGCCGTAATCGGTGAGATCCCCGCCGAGGAGCAGCACGTCGGCCTGGGACGCCGCTTCCGTGAACAGCGAAGCCAGCCCTCCCGAGCGCGTGCGCGCGCAGTGCAGGTCCGCCACCGCGGCCAATCGAATCGTCTCGCGCGGCGCGGTCATGGCTCGGGCTTCGTCTCCTTGTCGTCGGCCTCGATCGCGTGCGTCCAGAGCGCGATGTCGGCTGGAGTCATCTTGATGCCGGGCTCGAGGCGCGCGTCGCGATATCCCCAGGGGCCGATGTCCACCAGGTACTGGGCCCGCGAGATCAGCGTCCCCTGGCAGGTCCGGTCCGCCGGCGGCATGGCCGCCGCCTCCGCCTGCAGACGCCGCATGAGATCGTCGTGCACGTCGCGCGGGACCTGCCTGCGCTCAGCCGGGTAGATGAACCCGAACAGGACGAGATGGCTCAGCAGCACGCGCCAATGCGGGCCGAACCGCCGCAGGAGGCGGCTCCAGTCGAGATCCTTCCCTCGCGCGCGCAGCAGGTGGGCCACGTCGTTGCCGTCGTAGCGCTCGCGCTCCATGATGAAGCCCTTCGACCAGATGATCTCCTCCGCCGGACACAGGCGCACGGGAATGCCGAGCACCGTCTCCGGCACGCTGTGCGTGAACCAGTCTTCGTCCACCACCGCGATCCCGCTTCCCGAGCTGTAGATCAAGTCGATGAAGTCGGCGGTGCCGGGGTTGTAGGCCTTGGCCAGCCAATGCGGGAAGGTCCGGTCCGTCTGGCAGCCGAGGCCGTCGAGGACGGACAGGATCGAGTCGACGTCGTGTTGCCGGCAGAAGATGTCGAAGTCCTTGGTATGCCGCTCGATGCCCGTGTAGCGGGCGAATGCGTAGGCGCCCCCCACGAGATACTCACACCGAGCATCGTTGAGCGCCTTCATGCAACCGCGGTAGAAGGCGAAGGTCGCGGGGTCGAGATGCTCGGGCCTGAGGTCGTCGCTGAGGTCCGGCGCGGGGAGAATCATCCTGAGGTCATCTTATCTGACGCCGACGTCCTATGGTCATTGTTTACCTATAATTAAGTCGGATCCGGATGAAGGCCAGCGTGCTCCTCAACGCGGCCGCCGGCCTTCGCCCGCGACAGGTCCAAGCGGAGGTCGTGCGCGTCCGCGAGCTCTTCGCCGCCCTCGAGATGGAGGCGAACGTCCGGCTGGTGCCCGGGCCCGACCTCCTCGCCGCCGCCCGTGAGGCCGCCGCCTCCCATACCGACGTCGTGGTCATGGCGGGCGGCGACGGCACGATGAGCGCGGGCGCGGGCGGCCTGGCAGGCACGGGCAAGCCGATGGGCGTGCTGCCGCTGGGCACGCTGAACCACTTCGCGCGGGATCTGGGGATCCCCACCCTTCTCGAGGAGGCGGTGCGTAACGTGGCCGAGGGCATCGTGCGCGAGGTGGACGTGGGGGAGGCGAACGATCGCGTGTTCGTGAACAACTCCTCGCTCGGTCTCTACCCGGCGGCGGTTGCCTTGCGCGACGCCTGGATGGCGCGGCAGAGCATGCAGAAGTGGGCGGCCATGGGCCGGGCCGCACTCGACACGCTGCGCCGCTTCCCGGTGGTGCGCCTGACCCTGCGCCTGCCGGAAGGGAGCCTGAACGTGACGACGCCGATGGTGTTCATCGGCAACAACCGCTACGAGACGAAGCTGTTCTCGCTGGGCAAGCGGCCCGCGCTGGACGAGGGCGATCTCTGGGTCTACCTCGCCCGCGACGCGGGACGTTTCCGCTTCCTGCGCCTGGCCCTGCGGGCGCTGATCGGACGCCTCGACGACAGCCGTGACTTCCAGGGGCTTTGCGTGAAGGAGATGCTGGTCGAGGACCACCGGCGGGTGCTGAGAGTCGCCTTCGACGGCGAGGTCTGCCACGTCGCCCCGCCCCTCCGCTATCAGATCCGCGCGCGCGCGCTGCGCGTGATCGTGCCCCGCGACTGATGCCCACCATCGCCCACATCTCGGACCTTCACTTCGGGAAGGAGGACCCGCCGGTGGCGGAGGCGCTCCTCGCCGACCTGGGGGCCCGTGCCCCGCGCCTCGTCGCGGTAAGTGGCGACCTCACGCAGCGCGCGCGTGCGCGCGAGTTCCGCGCCGCGCGGGCCTTCCTCGATAACCTGCCCGGCGCCGTGCTGGTCGTCCCCGGCAACCATGACGTGCCTCTCTGGGACGTGGTGTCGCGCTTCGCGCGTCCCCTGCACAACTACCGGCGGTACCTCACCCCCGAGCTGGCTCCCTTCTTCCATCAGGAAGACCTGGCGGTGATGGGCGTCAACACCGCGCGATCGTGGACGTTCAAGAACGGCCGCATCTCCTGGGCGCAGATCGAGCAGATCCGCGACCGGTTCGCGCCCCTGCCCGAACGCGTGTTCAAGGTGCTGGTGACGCACCATCCGTTCATTCCGTCGCCCGGCGACCCCGATCCGGCCGTGGTCGGGCGCGGCTTCCATGCCCTGCAGGCGGCGGAAGCGGCGGGGGTGGACCTGCTGCTCGCCGGTCACCTGCACCTGGGGTTCTCCGGCGACGTGCGCGCCCATCACCTGTCCATCCGGCGCTCCATGCTCGTCGCCCAGGCCGGCACCGCGATCTCGCTGCGCACGCGCGACGAGCCCAACACCTACAACTGGATCACCTTCGAGCCCCCGCATCTGACCATCGAGGTGCGCGGATGGGGCGGAGGCGCCTTCGCCACCCTCTCCATGACGCGCTGGTCAAGCACGGCCGGGAATGGGAGAAGGAGTCGCCCTGACCGCCTGTCTCATTTCGACTGGAGGCCGACCAGGGTACGGTCGAGGTTGTAGGCGGAGCTGATCAGGCCAAGATGGGTGAAGGCCTGCGGGAAGTTGCCGAGGTGCTCGCCGGTGGGCCCCGTCTCCTCCGAGTAGAGGCCCAGGTGGCTCGCGTAGCCCAGCATCTGCTCGAACACGAGGCGCGCGTCGCGGACGCGGCGGGGGTCCGTCCGTCCGGCGGCCCGGACCATCGCTTCCACCAGCCAGAAGGTGCAGATGTTGAAGGTCCCCTCGTCCCCCTGGATGCCGTCGGGCGCATGCGTGCGGTCGTAGCGGTAGACGAGGCTGTTGGAGACGAGCCCTCCGTGCGCGGGCGAGCGGTTGATGGCGTCCAGGGACGAGAGCATGCGCGGGTCGGTCGGGGACACGAAGAAGACGAGCGGCATCATCAGGGTCGCGGCATCGAGACTGTCGCTTCCATAGGACTGGACGAAGGTCTTCCTCTGCTCGTTCCAGCCGTTCGTCATGATGTCGGCGTAGATCTCGTCGCGCACCGTGGTCCACCGCTCCCATTCGGAGGGAAAGGATCGCTTCTGGGTCAGGCGCAGGGCACGATCGACGGCGACCCAGCACATCAGCTTCGAATAGACGAAGTGCCGGCGTCCGCCCCGGACTTCCCAGATGCCTTCGTCCGTCTCCCTCCAGTGCGCGCAGACCCAGTTCGTGAGCCGCCGCAGATCCTCCCACAGGCCATACGAGATGGGGCTCCCGTACTTGTTGTAGAGGTAGACCGAATCCATCAGCTCGCCGTAGACGTCGAGCTGGAGCTGCTGGACGGCGCCGTTGCCGATGCGCACGGGGCGCGAGCCCTTGTAGCCGTCGAGGTGGTCCAGGTCCTCTTCGCGGTTCACGGGGCGGCCGTCGATCCGGTACAGGATCTGGAGGGCGCCGTCGGGTCCGAGCTCGCGGCACCGCTCGCTCAGCCAGCCCATGAAGTGGCCGGCCTCTTCCACGAAACAGATGCGCATCAAGGCGTAGATGGTGAACGCGGCGTCGCGGATCCAGGTGTATCGATAGTCCCAGTTGCGCCCGCCACCCAGGTCCTCGGGCAGGCTGCAGGTCACGGCGGCCACCATCGCCCCGCTGGGCTCGTAGGTCAGGAGCTTCAGGGCGAGGGCGGACCGGTGCACCATCTCGCGCCAGCGGCCGAAGTACGTGCAGGCGGAGAGCCACCGGCGCCAGTACTCCACGGTGGACTCGAAAAGGCGCCGCGCCTCGGCTTCCGATACGCCGGCCGCCCCGCCGCCGATTCCGTCCGCCGGGCGCAGCACGAAGCTCACGGCTTCGCCCTCCTGGAGGGGGAACTCCGAAGTGACCGAGCCGTCGTCGAGATGGAGGGGAGCCACCGTGGAGAGCTCGAGGGCGAGCGCCTCGCTCCGGAAGCGCACGTAGCCGTCGGCGCGCTCGAGCGTATGCGGCGCGCGAGCGTAGTCGAAGGCCGGGCGGCACACCGCCCGGAAGCGCATGCTGCCCCGCGAGACGCTCACACGGCGGATCAGCCACTCGTAGCCGGGGTCGCCCCTGCGCACGCCCACCGGCATGAAGTCCGTGATCTGCCCGACGCCGTCCGCCGAGAAGAAGCGCGTCACCAGCACGTTGGTGTCGGGCCAGTAGAACTGCTTCTTGGCGGTGTGCTCGGTGGCGGGCGCGATGCTGAACCGCCCGCCCTTCTTGTCGTCCAGGATCGCCCCGAAGACGCTGGGGGAGTCGAAGGCGGGGAAGCAGTACCAGTCGATCGAGCCGTTCATGCCGACGAGGGCCGCCGTCCGCATGTTGCCGATGACGCCGTAGTTCTCGATCGGCTGGTAGGCCATGTTCGATTGTAGGATCGGCGCCCGCGCGCGCGGCGAGAGCGCGGTCAGATCAGGCCGAGGGCGGCGAGCTGCTCGGCAATGCCCTGCGCCAGGAGGCGGTTGCCCGCCGCGGTGAGGTGCAGGGTGTCCAGGAAATACTCGGCGTTCACCGGCCCGTCCGGTCGCGCCGCCAGCTCCGGGACCGCGATCAACGGGACGCCCAGCTCGCGCGCGGTCTGACGCTGCACGTCGGGGTAGGGCGAGAGGAAGGGCGGCTCTCCGGCCCGCCGCCGGCGCGGGAGGGCGATCAGCACCGGCCGGACTCCCCGGCGGCGGCACTCCGCGACCAGCGCGCGCAGGTTGCT
>QHVP01000126.1 GCA_003222295.1 Acidobacteriota bacterium
TCTTCACGTCCGTGAACCCGGCGCTCTCGAAGGCGGCTTTCAGCGCCGGCATCTTCGCGTTCGTGGGCATGACACCTCGGAGCACGGCCGCGTAACGGACCATGCGCATACGATACTCCGGACCGCGGTTGACACCGCGGCAGCAAAGCCCTATGTACGTTGGGACCGTTTGGATCACACATGATGAGGATTCCCCGGGTCCTGGGCCCCGCCGGCGCCATCGTCCTCTCCGCGAGCATGGGCGGAGCGCTGGCCTCGGCGCGCGCGCCGGCGCCGGGTCCGGCGCCGCCCGGTCCCGCCGTCGATTTCGCGCGCGATATCCAGCCCATCCTCGCGGCCTCCTGCGTGCGCTGCCACGGCCCGCGCAAGACCGAGGGCGACCTTCGGCTCGACACGCCCGAGGGGCTGCACAAAGGCGGAGACTCGGGTGCGGTGGTCGTGGCGGGCGACGCAAAGGGGAGCCTGCTCTACCAGCTCCTGATCGCGACAGATCCCGACAAGCGCATGCCCCGGTACGCGGCCGTGCTCCGAGGTGTCATGCCCACGAACGCGAAGATGCCGGCGCTGAGAGCCGCCTTCGAGAGCGCCGGGTTCACGGACGTGAAGACCGTCCTCGGGAGCGGCAACGTCGTCTTCACGGCGCGCAAGGCGTCCGAGGCTTTGCTCGAGCGCCGCGCGGAAGCGGCGATGACCGAGCAGCTCGGCCGCGCGTTCCCGACGATCGTGCGGTCGGTGGAGGCGCTCCAGGCGATCGTCGCCGCCGACCCCTACGCCGACTTCCCGGTCGCGCGGGAGGCGAAGCGCGTGGTGACGTTCCTTCGAGCGGCTCCCAAAGCGAACCTCGCGCTTCCGCTCGAGCTCGACGGCGCGCAGATCCTGTGCGTGAAGGGCCGCGAGGTCTACAGCGCCTACGTCGCCACTCCGAAGGGCCCCGTCTTCATGACGCTGATCGAGAAGACCCTGGGCAAGGAAATCACGACGCGCACGTGGGACACGGTGGCGAAGCTCGCCCGGACGCCCTGAACCGGGGGCGCCTCTACCTGTATCGACAGGACGAAGGCTCGTCCTTCTCGAAGTACGACTTGTAGTTCTTCGCCTTCGGGTCGCGGCAGCCGACCAGGTTGAGCAGCTCCACCTTGCGGAACTCGACGGGATGGCTCTCGGACTGCAGCGAGATCGAGCCACTGGTCAGGATCTCTCCGTCCCGCTTGACCGCGGGATCGTAGCCAGCGACGTTGCCTCCGCCGATCTGCGGCTTCTCGTAGCGGAGCACCGTCTCGCCGTTCACGCGGTGGACGACCTCGCCCCCGCCGTGGACCTCGACCTCCACGCGCACCCACTGGTCGCCGTCGAAGGTCTTCGACGAGGAGTTGATACAGTGGCGGGTGTCGAGCTGGCCGTTGAACACGAGGTTCGTCCCGGGCGTACAGACGTTCGCGGTCGAGCGCGCACTGCCGTCGCCGCGCCCGCCCAGGAGCTGCGCCTCCATGGAGATGGGGAAGTCCTGGTCCTTCTTCATCGTCTCGACGGGCTGGCCGTGGATCATGACCCCGCTGTTGCGGAAGGCCCAGTCGGGCCCGCCCTTGGTCTGCTCGCCCAGGAAGCGGTACTCGACGGCGATCACGTAGTGGGAGAACGGCGTCTTGTAGAAGAGGTGGCCGAAGCGCCCGTCGAACGTCGGGTACTTGTCCTTGTCGTAGACGACCCTCAGGACCCCGTTCTCGACACGGAAGGTCTCCCCGTAGTTCATCCCGGCGTCGTAGCCGGTGATCTTGGGCACCCATCCGGCGAGGCTCTTGCCGTCGAAGAGGGAGATCCACTCCTTGCTGTCCGGGTCCGCGGCCCTGACCGGCGGTGCGGCCGCAAGCGCGGGGCCCAGGAGCAGCAGGACGAGCAGGCGGGTCTTCATGGATGCCGATGATAACGGCGAAGGCTTCCGGCTTCGAGTTGCTGAGCCCTACTCCATGTCGAACGACTGCATCGTCTTTTCCATCTCCGTCCGGGTTCGACGCGCGACGCAGGGCCTCGTCGTAGGTGATCAGCTCCTTCTTGTAGAGCTGGAAGATCGACTGGTCGAAGGTCTGCATCCCGTACTGGGACACGCCGGCGGCGATGGCCTCGTGGATGAGCTTCGTCTTGTCCTTGTTGATGATGCAGTCGCGGATGAACGGGGTCGCGATCATGACCTCGACCGCGGGCACGCGGCCGTGGCCGTCCGCGCGCGGGACCAGGCGCATGGAGATGACCGCCTTGAGCACGCCCGAGAGCTGCAGGCGGATCTGCTTCTGCTGGTGGGGCGGGAACACGGAGATGATGCGGTTGATCGTCTCCGTCGCGTCCAGGGTGTGCAGGGTCGAGAGCACCAGGTGGCCGGTCTCGGCGGCGGTGATCGCCGTCTCGATCGTCTCGTAGTCGCGCATCTCACCGACCAGGATCACGTCGGGGTCCTGGCGCAGGGCGGAGCGCAGGGCGGCCGCGAACGAGCGCGTGTCCACTTCCACCTCGCGCTGGTTCACGATCGACTTCTTGTCCCGGTGCAGGAACTCGATCGGGTCCTCGATGGTGATGACGTGCTCGGTGCGCTGGGCGTTGATGTAGTCGATCATCGCGGCCAAGGTGGTGGACATGCCCGACCCCGTCGTGCCCGTGCACAGGATCAGCCCGCGCTGCTCGTTGCAGATCTTCTCCAGCACCATGGGCAGGCCCAGCTCGCGCACGGTCATGATCTTGACCGGGATGACGCGCAGGACGAGGCCCACGGTGCCGCGCTGCTGGAAGACGTTGCAGCGGAACCGGCCCAGGCCGGGCACGGAATACGCGATGTCGATCTCGAGGTTGTCCTTGAACTTCTGCTTCTGGCGGTTGCTCATGATGGAGAACGCCATGGCGATGGTGTCCTCCTGCATGAGGCGCTTGGTCTCCACCAGCGGGATGAGCTCGCCGTTGATGCGCAGCACGGGGTGGGAGCCCACCTTCAGGTGGAGGTCGGACGCCTTCCGCACGGACGCGATCTTCAGGAGATCATTTATGTGCATAGGATTCGCCCGGGACCGTCAGGATGCCGCCGCGCGAATCCTGACAGGGTCCTCAAAACTTCTCCTTTGCGGCGCGGAGCGCCGCGCTAGGAATTCGCGAAGCGAATTCCTTTACGGGTGTGAGCCAGCCGTATTCGTCGGGGACCCGGCTCTCGATCACGTCGAAGAACGCTTTCTGCAGCGCCTCCGTCACCGGTCCGCGCGCGCCCTTGCCGATCGTGATCTTGTCCACCGACCGCACGGGTGTGATCTCGGCGGCGGTGCCGGTCATGAAGACCTCGTCCGAGATGTAGAGCATCTCCCGCGGCAGCCGCGCTTCCTCCACCGGGATCCGCAGGCGCCGCGCGAGCTGCACGACGGTGTCGCGCGTGATGCCCGGTAGCACCGAGGATACGAGGGGCGGGGTCAGGAGGGTTCCGTTCTTGACGAGGAAGAGGTTCTCGCCGCTCCCCTCCGAGAGGTAGCCGTCGGAGTCGAGGGCGATGCCCTCGACGTAGCCGGCCTTGATCGCCTCCATCTTGATGAGCTGCGAGTTCATGTAGTTCGCGGAGGTCTTGGCCATGGCGGGCAGGGTGTTGGGAGCGATGCGCGCCCAGGACGAGACGCAGACGTCGACGCCCGTCTCCAGCGCTTCCTGGCCGAGGTAGCGGCCCCAGTCCCAGACCATGATCGCCACGTCGACGGGGCAGGGGAACGGGTTGACGCCGAGCTGCTCGTAACCGCGATAGACGATGGGCCGGATGTAGCAGGCGTCCTTCTTGTTCGCGGCCACCGTCTCGATCTGCGCGCGCGAGAGCTCCTCGAAGGTGTACGGCATGTCCATGCGGTAGATCTTCGCGGAGTTGAACAGGCGCTCGGTGTGGGCGTCGAGGCGGAAGATCGCGGGCCCCTCGGGCGTGTTGTAGCAGCGCACGCCTTCGAAGACGGCCGATCCGTAGTGGATGACGTGGGAGCCCACGTGGATCCGGGCATCGTCCCAGGGGACGAGCTTCCCGTTCATCCAGATGACATCCGACTTCGGGAAGGTCATGTTCGCGCGGCTCCTCGTGACGGGCCGTCAGCCGGCCCGATTCTAGCCAGGGAGGAGCCGGGTGTCAACAGAAGAGCTGGCCGAAGTGACTGCAAGTCCGCTAGTTAGAGACTACTGCTTCTCACCGCAGAAGGGGCAGGAGTCCGACCGGGCGTGCAGCGGCTTGCGGCAGTGCCAGCAGAACCCCTTCTTGGGGACCTCGCGGGCCTTGAGCCGCTTGCGGATGTCCTCCATGGCCGTCGCGTTGTGGTCGATCTCGGCGGACGTGGAGAGGTCGTCGAGGAGCTCGCCCGCGCGCTGGTAGCGCTCGCTCAGCTCGGGCGCGCTCGCCTTCATGATGATGTCCGAGACCTCGCGGGGGATCTGGGTGTTGCGGATGCGCGGGGGCGTGCAGCGGCCCTGGGCCACCATCTTCTCGATCTGGGCCGGATTGGGCGAGAAGTAGGGGAGCTGGCCCGTGAGCATCTGGTACATCATCACGCCCACCGAGTAGATGTCGGAGGCGAGCACCGCCCGGCCCTGGAACTGCTCGGGGGCCATGTAGGGCGGGCTCCCGATGACGGTGGTGGCATGCGATTTCTCGAGAAGCCGCGACGTCCCGAAGTCGGCCACCTTCACGAGGCCGCTGTCCGAGACGAGCACGTTGGCGGGGCGGAGGTCGCGGTGGAGGATCTGGTTCTGGTGCGCGTGCTCGACGCCCTTCAGGATCTGCACGGCGTAGGCGAGGGCGCGCGGCACGTCGAGGCTCTTCTCGCGGTCGAGCACCGCCTCCAGGCTCTCGCCCTTGACGTATTCCATGACGATGAAGAACACGCCATCCACACGCTCGGCGGTGACGATGCCCACGATGTTCGGATGGTCGAGGGCGGCCAGGAGGCGGGGCTCCTGCAACAGGTCGTCGAAGTCGCCGCTCTGCCGGTGGGGGACCTTGATGGCGACCTTCTTGTCGATCCACGCGTCCTTGGCGAGGAAGACGGTGCCGAAGCCGCCGGAGCCCAGATTGGAGAGGACCTGGTACTTACCAACGGCCTGTCCCAGGAGGAACATCAGGGTGCGCGGAGTATAGCATCCGGAGAAAGGAGGACCCTTTGACTTTCATGGACGGGGCGAGGAGCCGCGTGCGCGGCCGCGGCCTGCGCATCGTCTATGCGGAAGGGCTGGAGGAGCGCGCGCTGCGCGCGGCCGCCCTGCTGCGCGACCAGGACCTGGCGCGGCCGCTCCTCGTGGGCTCCGCGCCCGCGGTGGCCGCGCGCGCGGCCGAGCTGGGCGTGCCCCTGGGCGGCATCGAGGTGCGCGATCCCGCCGCCGATCCGCGGCGCGAGCAGTTCGCGCGGGCCTACTTCGAGGCGCGGCGGCACAAGGGGGTCACCGAGCCTCTCGCCCGCGAGCGCGCGGCGTGGCCGCACTACTTCGCGGCCTTGATGGTCGCGGCCGGGGAGGCGGACGGCCTGGTCTCCGGACTGGACGGGCGGACCAAGCCCTTTGTCCCCGCCTTCGAGATCGTGCGCCTGCGCGACGGCTTCAAGCGCGCGTCGTCCGTCTTCATCATGGTCTGGCCGGAGCGCGTCCTCTTCTTCGCGGACTGCTCGGTGAACATCGCGCCCGATCCGCCCACGCTGGCGGAGATCGGCCGTGCCACCGCCGCCACTGCGCGATCGTTCGGGATCGAGCCGCGGGTGGCGTTCCTGTCGTTCTCCACGCGGGGCAGCGCGTCACATCCGGATGTCGAGCGTGTCCGACAGGCGGCCGCCCTGTGCGGGGCGGCGGCGCCGGAGCTGAAGATGGACGGAGAGCTGCAGTTCGACGCCGCCTTCGTGCCCGCGGTGGCCGCGAAGAAGTGTGCCGACAGCCCCCTCGCCGGCCAGGCCAACGTCTTCGTCTTCCCGGACCTCGACGCCGGCAACATCGCGTACAAGATCACCGAGCGTCTGGCCGGCGCCTCCGCCGTGGGCCCGATCCTCCAGGGCCTGCGCCGGGCCGTCAACGACGTCTCGCGCGGATGCTCGGTCAAGGACCTGGCCGACATCGGCGACATCACGGCCGTGCAGGCCCTCGCCCTCGGGACCGGCGCCTGAGCGCCCCTCCCGCGCGGCCCCTGCGCGCCCCACGCTCGACATTGCGATCCGCCGCCCTCGCGGCGGCTCTGTGGGCGTGCGTCCTGGTCGCGCGGACGGCCGCTTCCCGGCATCCGGCCGTCGTCGAGGATCTCTATGCGCGCCGCCTCTACCCGGCGGTGGCGCTCGCCGTGTCCTTCATGACGGGTCGATTGCCGTTCTCGCTGGCGGAGGTGGGACTCGTTGCGGGGTTGGTGGCGCTCGCATGGGGCAGCGTGCGTTTCCTCGTGAGGTGGAGGTCGAGGCCGCCGGGTTCGCTCGTCCGTGGCCTCGTCCGAATCGTCGCGGTGGCCGGGGCCGTCGTGCTCGCCTTCGACGTGTTGTGGGGCTTCACGGCCGGCCCCAGGATCTCGCGGCCCTGGCGCGCGATCTGATCGCCGAAGCCTCACGCCTGCGCGAAGCGTTGCCCGAAGACGAGCACGGTGTCCTCCGCCTGGCCGACGGCCGGGGTGGCGCGCTGGGACGCGCGCGGCTCGGGTTTGCGGCGAAGATCCTGGAGCAACGTCTGCCCCTGCCGGCGATGGCGGGCCGACCCAAGCTCGTCCTCCTTTCACGGGGGATGTCCTACCTCGGCATCGCGGGGATCTTCATACCGTTCACCTGCGAGGCCAACGTGAACTCCACGCTGCCGGAATGGGAGATTCCCTTCA
>QHVP01000663.1 GCA_003222295.1 Acidobacteriota bacterium
CCGCTCCGCGCTCACGACACCACCTCGCGGGCGCGCAGCCGCCGCTCGAGGAGCCACACCGACAATGCGGCCGCCGCGGCGAGTCCAGCCCAGGCCGCCCAGGTGGGCAGGTCGCGGCCGGGCCCGTCATTGAACATCTCCTGGGCCATCGATCGGGTCGTGAACATGCCGAACAGGCTCCGCCACACGAGTCCCACCAGGTAGTAGAGGTTCGCCAGTCGACCCCACGGCCCGTGCAGCAGCTCGTGCCACATCTCCCCGAAGGCCGCCCCCATGAAGAAGACACCGGCGAGCGAGCCCGTGGCCACGACCCTCCAGCGGATCCAGGCGGAGAGGGCCAGGCCCAGGAGCGTGAGCACGAGGATCCACACCCACGACCCCGCGAACACCGCGACGGCGATCCGGACGTTCGCGGCGCCCCAGCCCTCGGCCAGCCCCGCCTCCAGCGCGAAGAGGACGAGCCCCGGCACCCAGGTGATGGCGGAGAGCAGGGTCAGGAGGACCGTGGCCTTGCCGAGCACGTACTCCGCCCGTGTGAACGGACGCGAGAGATACAGGGGCAAGGCTCCGTTGACGAGGTCGGGGGAGACCAGCACCGGCGCCACCCACGCACTGAGCAGGAAGGCGAGCCCGCCCTGGAGGGTGAGCGTAGCGAAGAAGAAGTCCGGCTTGCGGACGAAGTCGCCAGCGGAAGAGATCTCGAGCAGGGCGCGCGCGGCCGGGCTGTAGGCGATGTAGATCGCGGCGGCCGCGATGAGGAAGGGCACGAAGCAGAGGACACAGAACGCGGTGAGCAGGCGCGACTCGAACAGCTCCAGGAGCCCGTAGCGCGGCAGCACGAGGAAGCGCCAGCGCTCGGAGGTGAGCGGTCCCTCGTAGGGCCGGTAGGCCCGCTTATGGACGGCCACGGGCGCCTCCCTCTTCCTTCATGGCGGCCAGGAAGATGTCCTCCAGGGAATCGCGGCGGTAGTTCATGCGGCGGATCTGCACGTCGTGCTCGGCGGCGAGACGGAACAGCTCGCGCATCTCGACCTCGTCCGGCAGCACCACCTTGACCCGGGCGATGCCGTGGCCGTTGGGATAGAACGCGCACTCCGCGCCCAGGCCCTGCACGGCGTCCGTGAAGGACGTCGCGGCCCCGACCGTCTCCAGCTCCACGAACTTGCGGTTGGAGCGCCGCTCCGATTCCAGGTCGCAGTGGGCAGCGATCCGGCCTTGCTTGAGGATGACGACCTCCTCGCACGTCTCCTCGACGTCGCGCAGCAGGTGGGACGAGATGAGGATGTGCATCTGGCCCGCGTCGCGGATCTCGCGGATGAGACGGATCATCCGCTGCCGCGCGGGCGGGTCGAGGCCGTTGGTGGGCTCGTCGAGCAGGAGCAGGCGCGGCCCGTGCGCGATGGCCTGGGCCAGCTTGGCCAGCTGCTTCATGCCCAGCGAGTACGTCCCGAGCTTGCGGTAGCGGGCCTCGCCGAGCCCCACGTAGAAGAAGGCCTCGTGCGCGCGCTCCAGGGCCGCCTCCGCGGGGAGGCCGGCCAGCTCCGCCATGTAACGGACGAAGCGCACGCCCGTCATGTGCGAGATGAACGCGTCGTTCTCCGGCATGTATCCGATGAGCCGGCGCAGCGCCTTGGCCTCGCGTACGTCCGCGCCGAAGACGCGCACGGCACCGGACGCCGCCGGGTGGAACCCGAGAAGCGCATTGATCAAGGTCGACTTCCCCGCCCCGTTCGGCCCCAGCAGGCCGATGGCGTGGCCGGAGAGCGTGCCCGTCAGGCCGTCCAGGATCGTGCGCCCTCCCAGGCGCACGATCAGGCGGTCCAGCTCGATGACGGGCGGCATCGCTCCTTTCTACGGCGCCGCGGTCCGCGACGTTCCTCGCCGCACCCGCTCCAGCAACATCGGAAGCACGAGGTCGGAGGTGTCGAGGTCGAACACGCCACCCAGTCCCGCCACCCGCACCGCGCTCGGCTCCCCGTAGGCACAGAGGACCGTGGGCCGCGTGTCCTGCGTCAAGGCATCCACGGACCGCCGCTGCTCCGCGCTGAGGGAGCCCGCGCCCGGGGCGTCGAGCAGCGATCTCACGATCGGTCCCAGGTTCTGGTAGACGAGGCCGGAGACGTTGACGTCGCGGTCGGGCGGGAACAGCGCGCGGAACGACGTCGAGCGGGCCAGCGTGTCTCCCGACGCGCGGGTCTGCAAGGCGCGCATCACGAGCGCCCGTGAGGGCGCGGCCACCAGGTATCCCTCCGCGAGCGCGTAGTGCAGCTCGACGGGCAGACGAGCCCCGCGGATGACGTGATACGCCTGCCCGCCCACGTCCTCGGATTCCAGGACCAGCGCGGGCCGTCCGGCGCGCGTGGCCTCATCGTTGGCACGCCGCACGAGAACCTCCAGCGAGGACTGGAGGCGTGCCGGATCTGCCACCTCGACCACGACCTTCCAGGCCGGCGTCGGAAGCAGAGGCCCGTCCAGGGCGACCGCGAACTCGCCCCCCAGCGTCTCCGCGAGGTCCTCGCGGATGTGCAGGTCGAGCTTCGACTCCAGGGCCGCCAGATCGTCGCCCGCGCCTCCGGGCGCGCCCATGGCCATGGACACGACGTCGTCGAAGATGAGGGCCGGGCTCTTGGCCACGAACGCGGCCGCGCCCAGGGCCGCGGGCGAGACGAAGTCGAGCGCGCCCATGGGCGCCGGCGCGGCCAGCCAGGAGACGATCCCGCGCGGCGCCCCCTCGAAGGCCAGCACCGCCTGCGTGCGCGCCTCGTCCGCGATCTGCTTCCGCTCGAACACGAGGTAGCGCAGCCCGTCGATCCCGGCGCGGTGGAGAGCCTCGTCGCGGCGCGCGCTGGCCCCCGACGCCGCCACCCGGGCCGAGATCCGCTGCAGATCCGCCGCGAACAGGAGTCCCACTCCGTCCGCATAGGCCTCCCCGATCCGGGCGCCGAAAGGCGTGCTCTCGAGACCGGGCCGGGCGGGCGCCCGGTCGAGGCGCGCGGCCAGCCGCCGCAGGTCCGCGCCGCGGACCGACACCGCCATCAGCCCGGGGCGAAGCAGGATGAACATGTCTCCCTCCGCGCCAGGGCCGGGGACCTCACCCTCGTCCACGATCCTCACCGGGTGGTGATCCCCTTCGGCAGAGGGGAGGCGCGCCAGCTCGCCCTCCAGGAACTCGCGCAGCCCGGGCTTGCGTACTTCGGCCAGGACGAGGGGGACGACGCGCTGGGGTCCCCCCGTGTCCACCGCGGCCAGGACGATCTATTCGCCCAGGAAGTCCGAGAAGCCGTGGACCTTCTCGACGACGGTTGCCAGGTCCGGCCCCTGATGCCGGGCTGGATCGACCTGGGCCCACCAGTCGCGGAGCACGGCGCTCTCCTGCAGGCGCTCGCGGAA
>QHVP01000665.1 GCA_003222295.1 Acidobacteriota bacterium
ATCCGCCAGACCTCGCTGCCGGGGGCGGGCTGGATCTTCTGTGGGACCCCCATCGAGCCGCGACACCTGGTCCGCGGGCTCACGACGGCGCTGGCCCTCCGCTTCCTCGCTCTCCCCGCGCTGCTGCTGGCCGTGGTCCTCTTCCGGCGGCATCCGCCGGGGCTGGCCGCCGTACTGGCCCTGAGCTACGTCCTGGCCGCCCGCCTCGTCGTCGCCGTGGGACTCCTCGTCTGGCCGGCCTTCCCCCTGTCGCAGGAGCAGCAGCGGGCGCAGTCGATGCTGAGCTTCGTGATCGGATTCGCGCTCTCCATCGCCTTCGGGATCGCCCAGTCGGTGTTCGTCCTCCTGCACCAGGCCTTCCCGGCCGTGGCCGTCGTCCTCGGAGGCGCGACGCTGGTGGCGATGGCGCTTGCGGCCTGGGTTCTCGGACGGGGCGCCGCCTCGCGCGTGGCGCGGCTCGAGTACCCGTACTGACCTCCGGCCGCCGGTCGTGGTAATTTCCGCGGCCATGCGCGTGGCCGGGGCCCTCGTCTTCGTCCTCCTCGCGAGCGGCGCCGCTTTCGCGCAACCTTCCGGCGCCGGCCGCCGCTGGTACGACAGCGCCTGTGCGCGCTGCCATGGCGCCGACGGAAACGGGGGAGAGCGCGGGCCCGGCATCGTGACGCGGCTGGCCGCGCGCGGCGACGAGGCGCTGGCCGCGCTGATCCGCGCCGGGCTTCCCGCCGCCGGCATGCCTCCGCTCGAGGTCCCGGAAGGGGACCTGCGCGAGCTGGTGTCCTACCTGCGGACCTTGCGGCCGGGCCGCGGCTCTCTACCCGTGCGCATGCGCATCGAGACCACCGACGGCGGCACGCTGGAAGGGGTCGTCCTCAACCGGACGGCCTTCGACCTGCAGCTTCGATCCGACGACCGCCGCATTCACCTCTTGCGCAAGACCGGCGAGCGCTACCGGCCGGTGACCTCGCAGGCGGACTGGCCGACCTATCACGGACAGTACGGCGGCAATCGCTTCAGCCCGCTCGACCAGATCGACAAGACGAACGTGGCGCGCCTGGCCCCGCGCTGGACATACGCCCTGGGCGACACCTCGCGGCTGGAGGGGACGCCGATCGTGGTGGACGGCGTCATGTACGTGACCAGCGCCAACGAGTGCCATGCGCTGGACGCGGGCAATGGACGGCGGCTCTGGGACTACCGGCGGCCGCGCACGAAGGGGCTGGCCGGCGACGCGGCGAGCGGCATCAATCGCGGCGTCGCCCTGGCCGGTGATCGCGTCTTCCTGGCCACCGACAACGCGCACCTCCTCGCCCTCGATCGTTTCACGGGCGCCCTCCTGTGGGACACCGAGACGGCGGACTCCCGCCAGAACTACGGCGCGACCTCGGCGCCACTCGCCGTGGGCACCCTCGTCGTCTCCGGCAGCTCCGGCGGGGACGAAGGCGCGCGGGGTTTCGTGGCCGCCTTCGATCAAGCGACGGGCAAGGAGGCGTGGCGCTTCTGGACGGTCCCGAAGCGGGGGGAGCCTGGATCCGAAACCTGGCAGGGCGCGGGCATCGATCATCCATGCGCGACGGCGTGGCTCACGGGGACGTACGACGCCCTTCTCGACACCCTGTATTGGCCGACGGGCAATCCCTGTCCGGACTACGACGGCGAGGAGCGCAGGGGCGACAACCTCTTCTCCGACTCGATCCTCGCGCTGGACCCGAAGACGGGCCGGCTGAAGTGGCATTTCCAGTACACCCCTCACGACGTCTGGGATTGGGACGCGGAGCAGCCGCCCGTGCTCGTCGATCTCGACTGGCAGGGGAGCCCGCGCCGGCTGCTGCTGCAGGCGAATCGCAACGGCTTCTTCTACGTGCTCGACCGCACGACGGGTGCGCTCCTGCTCGCCAAGCCGTTCGTGAAGAAGCTGACCTGGGCGAGCGAGATCGGCCGCGACGGCCGTCCCGTCCTCCTCCCCGACCAGGCGCCGGTGGCCGAAGGAAGAACGGTCTGTCCCGCGGTGGAAGGGGCCACGAACTGGTTCTCGACCGCCTTTCACCCCGTCACCGGTCTCTACTACGTACAGGCGCTCGAGAAGTGCACGCTGTACACGCGGACGCCGGGCCCGTGGCAGGCAGGGACGTCCTACTACAGCGGGACGACCCGGGACCCTCCCGAGGAGACGCCCCAGAAAGTACTGCGCGCCATCGACGTGCGCACGGGCGCCATCGCGTGGGAGCTGCCGCAGCTCGGGCCCGCCCATTCCTGGGGCGGCGTGCTCGCCACCGCGAGCGGGCTCGTCTTCTTCGCCGAGGATGGCGGCGCCTTCATGGCCGTCGACGCGAAAAGCGGTGCGCCCCTGTGGCACTTCCAGGCCAACGCGCCGTGGAAGGCCTCTCCGATGACCTACATGTTCGACGGCACGCAGTACGTCGCGGTGGCGGCGGGGTCCGCCATCCTGTCGTTCGCGCTCGTGGAGTAGCCATGGCCCGCGTGGTCCTGGACGGTCTCTGGCTGCTCCTCGTGCTCCTCGTCACCGGCGCGGGCGTGTGGCTCTCGTCCTCACTCGCGGCGTACCTGAATGGGCCGGTGTGGCTGGCCGCCGGGCCCGGCGTTCTCGCCTTTCCCGTCCTTTTCACGCCACCCGAGATCCAGGGACTCTCCCATTTCCCGGACGAGGACCGCTGGCAACTCCGGCATCCGACGCTCTCGCGCGGCGAGTTCCTGCGGCAGCCCCTGATGCGCCCCCGCTTCTATGCGGAAGGATTCACGCTTGTCTCTCCCGACCGGCCGCAGGTGACGGTGGACCGCGTGCTCGAAGCGTCGCTCCACAATCCGCGGCATCGCTACGTGGTGGCGCGATACGAGAAGCGCGACGACCGCGTGCGCGCGGAGTGCGACGAGGAGCAGGGGCCGTCCGTGTCGGTGCGGTGCGCGCTGCCGGACGAGGGGACGTACCGCGTCGTGCTCCTCTCGAACCGCGAAGAGTACGGCACATACGAGTGGATCGGCGAGATCGAGGCCCTGAGGGGACGCTGAGATATGCTCTCGCCGAGCCCGGCCCCCATCGATGACACCGCGTTCCCTTTCCATCGTCGTCGCCGCTCTGTCCGCCGCGCTGGCTTTCGGCTTTGCCGGCGCCGACGGAGCCGGCCAGGACGGGGACTGGCGCAGCTACGGCCGCGATCCCGGCGGCCAGCGGTTCTCCACGCTCGCGGAGATCGACCGCGGCAACGTCGGACGCTTGCGGCGGGCCTGGACGTACCACACGGGGGACCTGGACGTGCGGCCGGGGGTGAGCCAGCCCTTCGCGTTCGAATCCACGCCCCTGGCCGTGGACGGGATCGTCTACGTGTCCACCCCGTCCGGGCGCGTGATCGCGCTCGACGGCGACACCGGCCGCGAGGTGTGGGCGTTCGATCCTCCCGCGCGCACCATGGGCCGCGTGGTGGCGCGCGGCCCGCACCGCGGCGTCTCCTACTGGGAGACTTCCGACCGCGCCGATCGCCGCATCCTGTACGGCACGCCCGACGGCCGCCTCGTCGCGCTCGATGCGCGCACCGGCCTCTTGCGCCCCGAGTTCGGGTCGGGCGGGATGGTCGACCTCCGGCCGGGCGTGGCCGACGACTGGCCGCGAGCGCAGTTCGAGGTCTCCTCGCCTCCCGCCATCTACCGCGACCTCGTCATCACCGGCTCGCACCTCCAGGAGTACCCCGCGCTCGGTCCTCGCGGCGACGTCCGCGCCTACGACGTCCGCAGCGGCGCCCTCGTCTGGCAATTCCACACCGTGCCCCGTCCCGGCGAGCGCGGCCACGACACCTGGGAGGGCGAGGGCTGGAAGGACCGCTCCGGGGTCAACGTCTGGTCGGTGATGAGCGTCGATGCCGAGCGCGGTCTCGTCTTCCTGCCCATCGGCTCCGCGACGTACGACTTCTACGGCGGCGACCGCAAGGGCGCGAACCTCTTCGCGAACGCGCTGGTCGCGCTCGACGCGGCCACGGGCGCGGTGCGCTGGCACTTCCAGACCGTCCACCACGATCTCTGGGACTACGACCTTCCCGCGCAGCCCGCGCTCGTGACCGTGCGGCGCGACGGGCGCGACGTCGCCGCCGTGGCCCAGGTGAGCAAGAGCGGATTCGTCTTCGTGCTGGACCGCGCCACCGGTCAGCCCCTCTTCCCGGTCGAGGAGCGGCCGGTGCCGGCGAGCACCGTGCCCGGCGAGGCATCGTCGCCCACGCAGCCGATCCCGCGGCGCCCGCCGCCCCTCGTCCGGCAGTCGATCACCCGCGACCAGCTCAGCACGGTGACGCCGGAGTCCAACCGTGCCTGCACCGAGCTGTTCGACTCCGCGCGCACGGGCCCGCTCTTCACGCCGCCCGGCCTCACCCTGACCCTCACCTTCCCGGGCACCCTCGGAGGCGCGACCTGGTCCGGGACCGCCTTCGATCCCGTGCGCCGCCGCCTCTACGTCAACGTCAACGAAGTCGGCGCCCTCGGCGGCCTGCAGCCGCTCGGCCCGAATGCGCCGCTCCCGTATCGGCGCGCCGGTTCCGGCGGCGAATACGCGCGCTTCTGGGACGACAACCGCTGGCCCTGTCAGCAGCCGCCGTGGGGCACGCTCAACGCGATCGACCTGGACGAGGGGACGATCGCCTGGACGGTGCCGCTGGGCGTCGTGGATGCGCTGGTGGAACGCGGCTTGCCTCCGACCGGGACTCCCAGCCTGGGCGGGGCCATCGCGACCGTCGGTGGCCTCGTGTTCATCGCCGGCACCAACGACGCACGCCTGCGCGCCTTCGACGCGGACACCGGACGCGAGCTGTGGGCCGACCGGCTCGAGGCCAGCGGCCACGCCACCCCCATGACCTATCGCGGCCGCAGCGGCCGGCAGATCGTGGTGATCGCCGCCGGCGGCGGCGGCTACCTCAGCCGCACGACATCGGACGTCGTGGCCGCTTACGCGCTGCCGGCGCCGTGAGCGCGGAGACGCGCATTCTCACCCTCGGTGTCGTGGCCGGGCTTTGGCTGGCCCGTCCGTCCGAAGGCTTCCAGGATCCGCACGGCCAGCCGATCACCCACGCGGCGCGGGCGACCGTCCCCATCTCCGTGGACGGGCGCCTGGGCGAGGACGAGTGGAGCCGGGCGCCGGTGGCGGCGGGCTTCGTGCAGCGCGAGCCCAATGAGGGCGCGGCCGCCACTGAGGCCACGGAGCTGCGCCTTCTGTACGACGACGCCGCGCTCTACGTGGGCGTGCGGCTCCACGACAGCGAGCCCGGCCGCATCGTCCGCCAGCTCTCGCGGCGCGACGACGTCGCGGAGGCGGACAGCTTCTCGATCTTCCTCGACCCCCACCACGACCATCTCACCGGCGTCGAGTTCCAGGTGAGCGCGGCCGGCGTCCAGCGCGACGCCGTCATCTACGACGACAACTTCGAGAGCGACGCCTGGGACGCGGTCTGGCAGTCGGCGGTGACGGTGGACGCGCAGGGCTGGGTGGTGGAGATGCGGATACCGTTTTCGCAGCTGCGCTTCCCGGCCACCTTCCGCCCCACCTGGGGCGTGAACGCGCGCCGCATCGTGCGGCGCAAGTCCGAGGTCTCGTGGCTGGCGCTGGTGCCGAGCAGCGAAAGCGGGCTGGCCTCGCGCATGGCCCACCTGGAGGGGATCCGGGGCATCCCGCCCGCCCGCCACCTCGAGCTGCTGCCCTACGCCTCCGTGCGCGAGGAGTACATCGCGCCCGCGCGTCCGGGCAACCCCTTCAACGACGGCTCGCGCCCGTTCGGAGGAGTGGGCCTCGACGTCAAGTACGGCCTCACCAGCAACATGACGATGGCGGCCGCCATCAACCCGGACTTCGGCCAGGTCGAGGTCGACCCGGCGGTGGTCAACCTCACCGCCTACGAGACCTTCTTCGACGAGAAGCGTCCGTTCTTCACCGAGGGGGCCCAGGTCTTCTCTCACTTCGCGCGCAGCGGGGCCAGCGACTACACGACCTTCTTCTATCCGGAGCCTCAGCTCTTCTACTCGCGCCGCATCGGGCGCGCGCCGCAGGGACGAGCGGTCGGCGACTACGTGGACACGCCCGCGTCCACGACCATACTCGGCGCGGCCAAGCTGACGGGGCGCACGAGCGGAGGCTGGACGGTCGGAGTCGTGGAAGCGGTGACCGGCCGCGAGTCCGCGCGGATCTCCAACGGCCTCCTGAGCAGCCGGGTCGAGGTCGAGCCCCTGACCAACTACTTCGTCGGCCGCGCGGAGCGCGAGCTGGGGCCGCGCGCGGGCGTCGGAGTCCTCGCCACGGCGGTGGACCGTTCGTTGGGCCCGAGCTGGACGGGCACGTCCTGCTCGACGCCCGTCGCGGGTGGGTGCTGCTGGGCGGCCTCGCCGGCAGCGCCGTCTCCGGGAGCCCGGCCGCGATCCTGCGCCTGCAGACGAGCGCGCAGCGCTACTACCAGCGGCCGGACGCCCCCCACGTGCGCGTCGATCCCCAGGCGACGTCCCTGTCCGGATGGAGTGGGCGGATCGCCCTCAACAAGAACAGCGGCAACGTCACCGCCAACGCGGGGCTCTGGGGGATCAGCCCGGGCTTCGAGCCCAACGACGCCGGCTTCGCCACCCAGACCGATCGGGGCGGCGGCCACGGGCTCGTGCTCTGGCGGAAGCTCAAGCCGGACCGCTGGACGCGCACGCGCCAGGTCTGGGTGGCGAAGTGGTGGACCTTCAATTACGGCCGCGAGTCGCAGGGCGACGGCGTGCAGTCCGCCGTCAACCTGCAGCTCCTGAACTACTGGAAGACCAACCTCAGCCTGCAACGCTCCTGGGCCACGCTCGACGACAAGCTCACCCGCGGCGGCCCCACCGTGATCCGTCCCGGCATCGAGTCCGTGAACGCGTCGGTGGTGAGCGACGACCGCCGGCGATTCTGGGGCAGCGCGTCCGTCACCGCGCAGCGCCGCGACTACGGCAATTGGACGCGGGCCCTCGGAGGATCCGTGAGCCTCAAGCCGTGGGCGGCCCTCACCCTGACCGCGGCGCCGACCTTCATGCGCGTCCGCAACGTGGCCCAGTACCTGGCCACGGTGCCGGATCCGACGGCCACCGCCACCTTCGGGTCGCGCTACGTCTTCGGCCGCCTCGACCAGACCGAGCTGTCGATGCCGCTGCGCGTCAACCTCGTCCTCTCCCCGAAGCTGTCGGTGCAGCTCTACACGCAGGCCCTCCTGTCTTCCGGCGACTACCCCGCCATCACGGAGCTGGCGGCGCCGCGCACCTATGATTTCCCGGCCTACGGAACGGACGTGGGCACGCGCGGGCGCACCGAGGACGGCTCCGTCTACCTCATCGACCCCGACGGCGCGGGGCCGGCGGCGCCCTTCCGCCTGGCCGTCCCCGACTTCAACGTCAAGGCCCTGCGCGCCAACGCCGTCCTGCGCTGGGAATTCCGGCTGGGCTCGACCCTGTACCTCGTGTGGACCCAGCGGCGCCAGGACCAGGCGCATCCCGGCGACTTCTCGCTGGGCCGGGACACGCGCGACCTGTTCCGATCGCCCTCCGACGACGTCTTCATGATCAAGGTGGCGTGGTAGCTGGGGCGGTGAGCGCGGTGAGCGCGACAAGCGCGACAAGCGCGACAAGCGCGCCGCCGGCGATCTCTCCCGTGCTCCCCGGACGTGTTGCGTCCGTCGACGTCTATCGCGGCTTCGTCATGCTGCTCCTCCTGGCGGAGGCGCTGCGCTCCTGCGACGTGGCGGCCGCGCTTCCCGGCTCGGCCTTCTGGGCCTTCTTCTGCCATCACCAGAGCCACGTGCCCTGGGTGGGCGCATCGCTGCATGACCTCATCCAGCCGTCTTTCTCGTTCCTGGTCGGCGTGGCCCTCGCTTTCTCGGTGGCTTCGCGCCAGGGAGCGGGGCAGTCGCGCGCGCGCCTCGTCCTCCACGCCGCCTGGCGCGCCGCCGTGCTCGTCTTCCTCGGCATCTGGCTGCGCTCGGTCGGACGGCCGCAGACCTACTTCACGTTCGAGGACACGCTGACCCAGATCGGCCTCGGGTACGTGTTCCTCGTGCTTCTCGCCCTGCG